>CAIOSU010000368.1 GCA_903861055.1 uncultured bacterium | reverse complement strand
TGACGTTATACACCCGCGAACAAGCATTGCAATTAAAGCAACAGACTTTTGCTTACCTTAAAGTGGAGGAGCACGATCATGTGCTTACCATGACCTTGAGTCGCCCCGAAAAGAAAAATGCCATGAACCCAGTGTTCATGAACGAGATAGTATATACCTTGAACTATGCGCACTATAACAATGATGTGTGGGCCGTGGTGTTGCGTGCCGATGGTAATGTATTTTGTGCCGGTGCCGATTTAAAATCGTTTGCTGGCCAAGGAGCCGATGCACCGGTGAGCACCATACCCGAGCCACAACATGGTGCCGTATTGGGCGATGCGTTCAATGGTTTGCACAAGCCTTGCATTGCCCGTGTGCATGGCAACGTTTATGCTGGTGGGTTTTTGTTAGTGTGCGGTTGCACCCACGTAATTGTAGCCGAGGGCGTACAGTTCAGTCTGCCAGAAGTGAAGCGCGGTATTTGGCCGATGCAGGTTATGGCGAGTTTGAAACCGATAATGCCCGCCCGCAAGTTGTTAGACTTATGCATGCGTGCCCGTGCCATAGAAGCGGCTGAAGCATTGGAGCTTGGTCTTGCCACCCAAGTGGTAGCTGCCGATAAATTGGATGAAGCGTTGGATGGCCTGGTGACCGAACTAAAAACCCTGAGCCCAACAGCTATTCGTTTAGGTTTGAAAGCTTGGAACGAAATGAAATCGGTGTCAGAAGCGGAACACCATCCTTATCTAATAAGCCAGTTGCAAGAAATATTGAGCACGCAAGATGCCGCAGAAGGTTTGACCGCCTTTATAGAAAAACGCCCTCCGGTGTGGACGGGGAAATAGATTTAAAATTCAAAATTCAAAATTTAAAATTCAAAATTGATTTTGATAGAAAAATGGTTTTTGGTGCTTGAGAGGCTACCAATTAATTTTCGATTCTCACTTCTTGTTCATAATCTCTAGTTTCTTGTTAAGTCTACTACCTTAACTTTGCAGCAAGCAATTTTCAATTTTGAATTTTCAATTTTTAATTGGTTAACCAATGCATATACTCGACGGTAAGGCCCTATCAATTATCATTAAAGAGCGCGTAAAAGCGGAAGTGGAAACCATAAAAGCAGCTGGTGGCAAAGTGCCGCATTTGGCTGCTGTATTGGTAGGCAATGATGGTGGTAGCGAAACCTATGTGGGCCACAAGGTTAAGGCTTGCGAATATGTAGGCTTTAACTCTACCTTGGTTCGCAGAGACGATAGCTGCACCGAAGCGGAGTTATTGGACATTGTAAACGACCTAAACCAAAACCCCGATATTGATGGTTTTATAGTGCAGCTGCCGTTGCCCAAGCACATCAATGGCGAGAAGGTGCTGCAAGCCGTTGACCCGAAGAAGGACGTAGACGGTTTCCACCCGATAAACGTGGGCCGCATGATGCAAGGTTTGGATGCTTATTTGCCAGCGACCCCTTATGGCATTTTGCAGTTGTTGGAGCATTACCATATTGAAACCAGTGGCAAGCACTGCGTAGTGATTGGCCGAAGCAATATTGTGGGATCGCCAATGAGTGTGTTGTTAGCTCGCAATGCCTACCCGGGCAATTGCACCGTAACGCTTTGCCATAGCCGTACTGGCAACCTTCGCGATTTTACCTTACAAGCCGATATTATAGTGGC
>CAIOSU010000367.1 GCA_903861055.1 uncultured bacterium | reverse complement strand
CGATGTAGCCAATGCGCAACGTTTTGGTAGTTGTGCTTAATGGCTCAACGGTTATGTTCGACGATATCTTTTGCATCAACAATTTTTTATCGTTGATGGTAAAGAAATAAGGTTTCCCTAATTGGTCGGTAATATTGCCTTTTAAATTAGGCATTAACGATATTTTGATTTCGAAAGCACCCGTTTTGCTCTCGAAATAATCATTGAACAGGAATGTTTCGGTTTGTTGCTGGTTTTGGTAAGTATATATCAGGGTGTACTTAGTAGCATCAATAAAATTGATGTGTATTTCGGAGTTGTATATTCCAGGGTCGTTCACTTTTTTCACATCAACATGAAAAGGGGAACCTTGATATACCTCGGTTGACAAGAAACCTGAGCGCCCTTCAATATAATAGCTCACATCCAGCTCCATTCTTGATAGCGCCCTGTTGAGTAACAAGCTAGATTTTACAATTTCTATTTCGCGCAGCAGGTCATCGGTGTTGGCCGACAATAGCTCATCAAGGCCTAATATATCTGCCGTTTTTTCGGCTTTGAGCATTAAGGTTGAATTTGCCTGAAACGTGGGTGGGGTGTAGCGTAAGTATAGCAGCACCAAACCTATGGATAAGGCAAAAAGAAAAAACACCCAAATTAAACTGCGCCTTACAATAGATAAGAACAACCCAAGGTTGAAATCGTTGCCGATGGCACCTTGCAATACTGTTAATATGGAAGATTGGTTCTGCATGCTCAGTTATCGTCTTACCAGTATTATTACTGTAATTAAGGTGGTTACCAACGAAAGTACAGGGGTTACTTGCCTTAAAAGTTCAGGTGCTATTTGGGTGGTAGGCTGCACTACTACCAAATCGTAAGGTTGAATAATCATGCCTGCATCTTTTAGCCCAGAAATAGTAGAGAGATCAATCCTTTTAATCATTGGGTTGTTATAATCGCCTCTTATTACCCTTACTTTATGTGCTTTCGAATCATTTGTTAAACCACCTGCCAATGCAATAACCTCTATAAGAGTCGTGTTTTCGGTTGGCAGATTTATTACTTGCGCGTTGCCCCTGCCAATAAAAACAAACGCCCTTCTATTGGTCACCGTGAGCACAATAAAGGGGTCTTTGTATATTACCGAGTATTTTTCTTCTAACAAGTCTTGAAGCTCAATGCGGGTCATGCCCAAAACGTTCAGCTCGCCTATTAACGGAAAATCGGCAATGCCATCCGGCCTCACTGGGTAGCTTATCCTATTGTTGCCACCTTGGTTTTGGTTGGCATTACCACTTACACCTACTTGTTCCAATACATCAACAAAACCATATCCATCGCGAGTGCCTAATTGGAAGGTAATAACATCGCCCGGCATTAGGGTTTGGGCATTGGCCGATGTATCAACCAGCTCGGTATAGCTGTACTTTTTGTCTTCTCGAAGCAAATAATTGGGAAAAAGCACCTGGCATGACGATGCCAAGAACGAAACAAAAAACAGTAGTAAACCGACGCGGAACAGACTCATTGTATGGTTGTTGGTCAAAATTACATAAATTAATAGGAACTTAATGGATAAGCGATACCTCCTTGTGTTTCTCTTGCAACAATTTGTAGTACAAATCGCCCATTTGGCGCACCAATCGGGTGTAGTGGTATTTTTCCATTACAAACGATTGGGCATCGTGGCTCATACGGGCGCGCATAGCGTCATCATCAACCAGTGTAAGTAGGTTTGCGGTAAAGGGGTCAAGTTCGTCGCGTGCCGAAAGTAAAGCAGTTCGGCCTTCTTTTACTACATCTTTAATGCCGCCAACTGCTGTTGATACAATGGGCTTATCGGCAGCTTGCGCTTCAATGAGGCTTACTGGAGTGCCTTCATTGAACGAACATAGGGCAATGATGTCTAAACCGGCATAGGCATAATCTACGTCTTTTATCCAACTGGTAAAGGTTAAGAGCGCCCTAGGGCCTTTGTCTCCTTGGAAGTTGCAATCGATGCTTAATTCGCGCACCAATGCTTCCAATTTTGGCCTATCCTCTCCATCGCCAATAATAAACGCCCTGATGGTTTTGTTGGTTTGTTCGGCTAATGCTTTGATGGCTTTAATAAACAACGGATGGTTTTTTACCGGCACCAATCGGCCAACTATGCCAATGGCTATTTCATTGTCGGCTATTTGGTACTGCTGCCTGAAATGAGCGCGCTTTATATCCTTGTCTTGTTGAAAACGAGACAAGTCAAAACCCAAAGGCACAATCTCAACTTTGTTCGGGTCGCAAACTTTAAAGGTTTGCGTAAGTTCTTCTTTCTGTAGCTCGCTTATGGCAATAATGCGGGTGCTGCGTTTGGCCAAATAGCGCTCAATTTCCAAGAAAACCCTAGTTTTCATAGGGTTGAAATAAGAATGGAACACATGCCCATGAAAGGTGTGCATTACAATTGGCACATTATTATTTATGGCCGCCAGCCGCCCCAATGCGCCTGCTTTAGCTGCGTGGGTGTGCACAATGTGCGGCTTAAAATCTTTGATGATATCTTTCACCATACCGTAAGCCTTTCGGTCGCGCAGGGGGTTTATGCTCCGGTGCATATCGGGTATATAGGTTGGCTCAAGCCCCATGCTTTCGGCAATAAACTCCGAGCTTTCCTCACTTTCGTCCTTCATGCCTGATAGTAGCAAGGTCTCGAACTCCCCATCTAAATACCTTGATAGATAAGACGCATTATAAGTGGGGCCCCCTAAGTTGAGGCGATTGATTATACGGAGTATCCGGGGCTTCGACATGGGGCAAAGTTAGTTGCGGGTGGTTACCGTAATAGGTATTAACGCTTAAATTTAGGCTAAATATTTTTTCCACCAATACTGGAACACCAGCAGACCCCAAATGCGCGCATGGCTTTCGCCTGGGTCGTTAGAGTGGAGTTGCTTAATGAGTGCTTGTATTGATGAGGGATCGAAAATACCTTGAGCTTTTATAAATGTCGGGTTTAGCAAATCGTTTTCTATTAAACCTCGCAAATCGCCCCTAAACCATTTTAATAATGGCACTTCAAAACCATGTTTGGGCCTATTGAACAATTCTTCGGGCAAATCGGCTCGGAAAGCATCTTTCAGCATGGCTTTCCGATTGCCTTTGCGCAACTTGTATGCTGCTGGTTGGGCAAAAACAAAATCAACTACTTCCACATCTAAAAACGGCACACGCACCTCCAAGCTATTGGCCATGCTCATCAGGTCTACTTTTACCAGCATGTCGCTTTGCAGCACTAGGCCCATATCGGCTCGTAGTACATCGTTTAGCCCATCGTTGCCGTCAAATACCTGCAATACGTGTTGTTTTAAGGCCGTATATTTTTGCACCTGATATTTTCCTTGCCAAGCCGGGGTAAGCATATTAAGTGTCTCTTGCTCACCCGCATAGCCGCACCAGCGCCAGTAACGCTCTTTATTGCCTAGTGCTGCCCCTTCGGCAAACCTATCTACTTGGCGTATTAAGTTGGTCAGTTTTCCTTGCCTCGATTTGGGCATTATACCCGTTATGGGTTTTATTGCCGCCAACAAGTTGCTGGCTACTCCCAAGTTGCGCAATCGGTATTCGGCCAAGTGCTTGTTGTAGCCGGCCATCATTTCGTCGGCGCCATCGCCGCTAAGTGCAACGGTTACTTTTTGGCGGGTTTGCTTGCACAGAATATACACGGCTATGGCCGAAGAATCGGCAAAAGGCTCGTCAATATAATCCAGGATGTCAAATAGGTGG
>CAIOSU010000366.1 GCA_903861055.1 uncultured bacterium | reverse complement strand
GTTATCCAAATCGGCCAGTACTGCATTGCGGCTATGCACCGCTGCGCTAAGCCCCCACTCATCGGCCACCTTATCGAAGGTAAGGTTAGCCATGTTCTTAAAGGCATAATTAGGCGTCACTACCGAAGGTAGGTTTTCAGATACGCTTTTGTTTAGGGGCTTTTTAGGGTCTGATGAGGCCGCCAAATCACCATCATATTGGTTACGGATAAAGTCCATATTGGTCATGTCGCGCTTTATGCCATTCGCTACATACAAATCGGTATTGCCATCATTGTCCATATCGGCAAAAATGCTTCCCCAGCTCCATTCCGTAGCCTCAACACCCGCAAACAAACCAATATCGGAAAAATTAACCCCTTCATTGTTTAGGTACAGCATGTTTCGGGTATACTGCCTGGCGCCGCTTTTTTCCAACTGGGTGTATATCTCTAGTGAAAAAGGGGTAAGATTCAGTTTTTGGCGATAGTTGGTTTCTGGCATCATTTCGCCCACAAACAAATCCATGTAGCCATCGTGGTTGATATCAGCAAAATCGCTGCCCATAGCCGACATCGCACCCACATGAAAATAAGCCTTTCCGCTCTCGGTAAAGGTTTTGTTCCCGTTGTTTAGGTACAAAAAGTCGCGGCCGTAAAAATCGTTGGCCACAAATACATCCAACCAGCCATCGTTGTTTACGTCTGCTACCGAGATGCTTTGGCCCAAATTACGCTCGTTAAGTATTCCCACTGTTTCGGTTACGTCATCAAACAAGCCACCTTTGTTTTCCAAAAAACGGTCTCTATACCATTTTAAACTAGGTGGCGACTTGTAATACTCCAAATCAAAAGTTCGGCCAGGCTCAGGCATGTTAGATATGTATACATCCAAGTCACCATCATTGTCATAATCAAAAAAATTGGCTGCCGTAGAGTTGCCAATTACATTCAGGTTATACTGCTTGCTCTGTTCGCGAAAAGTGAGATTACCTTGGTTTATAAATAATAAATTGCCCCCATAATCGGTAAACATGGTTTGTGCTGCGTTCCCTTGTAAGCCGCCTTTAAGTATGTAAATATCCAATAGGCCATCGCCGTTAACATCGGCCATAGTTACACCAAGGGTTTTGCCTTTGTCTTTTAAGTCGTCGATACCCGATTGGGCCGAAACATCTTTAAACTTTAAGTTGCCAAGGTTTAGATATAATGCTGGTGCAGCATTACCACCGGTAAAGAATAGCTCGGGCAGGCCATCGCCATTCAAGTCGCCAACGGCCAAGCCATTGCCACCGCTGCCTAGGCCGGTAATATCTAGTGGGTCGTGCACTAGGTTTTGCTGAAAAGTAATACCCGTATGGTCAGCCGACAGCAGGGAGAAGCGTGTTGCCGGCTCATCGGCACCAGTAGCGCAACCCACTAACCATATCAAACAAAGCAAGATAGCCCCCAAGCCACACCTGCAACAATCTTTATGCCCACTCATGTATTGCCCAAATTTTGATGAGGTACTGGGCTAATATATGGTTTCTATTTAGAAAAAGAAGATAATTGGAGCACTAAAAATAGTACATGTACACAAAATTGGAATAAAACCACTAAAAAACTTACTGGATGGCCTGCACTATCAACTCTTGGGCATTAAAAGGTACTATATCGCCAACCCGCTTGCCTAGCAAAGCAACTGCAATTGGTGCGGTTGGAGATACCGCATAGTAGAGCTTACTGTCCAAAGTAATTTTACCCAACCCAACAGAGATATAAAAGCTGCCCTTATCAGTTATGGCTAAGCTACCTAATTGTATGGTTTCGGCAGGGAGCAGCAAAGTGTTTATAGCTTGTAAAGATAGCAGCAACTCTTCGGCCTGGCGTAGTTGGTGGCCAGCACGCTCCTGCTCTAACTGTATCATGGCGCGACCCGTTTCATGCTTATCGCCAGCGGTGCTCTTGCTCTCGCTGCCCAATGCATCCTTTAGCTCGGCCATGATGGCATTGAGGTTAGATACCTGCTCTAGAGCTATGGTAAGGCATTGTTCGTGAAGTTGTTGTTTGTTTGAAATCGATTCTGACATTGGGCAAAGATAGTACGGCTAAAGCCTAATCCAATTTCCTTTTGCACTTATCGCATAACCTTAGCTCCGCATTATCAACCGTTGCAATGCTCTCAACCGCATCCGTCATTACACATTTTTTGTCGGGGCAATGCGGCAAGCCAAAGTTATGGCCAAGCTCGTGCACACAAACCTTAGCCAATCGGTTTTTTGTGAGGGGCGTATTAAAATCGCCCAACCGAAAGGTTGAAATGACACAAGCACTACCTGGCCTATAACCCAGCCCGAAAATGCCGAAATCGGTATACTTGCTTGCCGGTTTTTTGATGCTACCATCGGCCGCATATTTAGTTATGCAAACATCCTTGCTAGTCAGTCCCATAACGTAATCCACGCTATCGGACTTTTCCCTTCGCAATATTGCAATAGTAGTATCCGCACGATAACGTGGTGCTTTGAACGAGGTAAAAGCAGCCTCAAACGGGGGCTTAGGTGCTAAAATTACTACCCTAACTTCATAAACACTATCCAACGCAGCTTTAACCAAATCTAATTGGCTTTTCGAAATGCTTCCCAATGGCTGTAATGCTATTACTGGCACCTTTTGTTTGCACGCAGAAACCAGCAATATGGTTGCAGTGATAACAATTACAAATAACCCTTTCATTCGCATAATAACCTCGAAATTTATTTAAGGAGTAACCAAACTCTGCGCTTGGATTTCCTCAACCAACGCCTTGCGCATATCGCCCTCAGCAAAATGGATATAGTTACCGTTGCCGCTATGCGCCATTTTGCGCATCAGCTTCTTACCTTCAGGTATATCGCCAAAACCCACTACCGATAAAATAATGCCCCTATTGGTGTGCTTCTTTATGTCTTCAAGCAGCACATTGGCATCAAACAATGGGTTGTTAAATTCACCGTCAGTTGATATGATCATTTGGTTGTTGCCCTCAGGTATAAAGTTCTGCAAAGCCAAATCGTAGCCCATCATGATGCCTTTAGTTCCGTTAGTATAACTGTATGGGGTTAGGCTATCAATCATATCATATATGTACTGCTTCTGGCTTGCTTTGGTTGTGGGTATATACACCTGTGCCTCACGGCTAAAACTGATGACGGTAACGTAATCTACCTCGCGCAACATGGCTACCAGTTCTTTCATGCTTTCCTTAAGTTTAGCCAGCTTGTTTGGCCCCCGCATAGAGGACGAAACATCGAGTACAAATACAATGTTGTTGGGCTTATACTTACTCAAACTGAAGTCGCCACTGCTACCAAGGGTTGTGGTATTTACAGGTACTTGCACAGGCTCGGGCTGTGGTTTGGGAGTAGGGTCGGGCAAATTATTGGGTTCTTCCTCCACCATATCGTCCGGCTCAATTATCCAAGGCTCTTCTTCAACGGGCACCGGCTCCGCTATAGGGGTTGGGTTTGGCTTTGGTGTGGGTTTTGGAGCTATGGTTGGCTCGGGCACATAAGCCAAAATGGGCTCTTCATTAATCACTTTCACCATTTCAAATACAATGCGCCCTTGGTGTGGGGCCAAGTTGCCACGCACGTAATAGGGTTCATAACCAAGGGCAGTTACTGCTACTTCATAATAGCCTACAAACACTCGCGTAATTACCACACCATTTTTAGCCGTTCGGTCTTGTATGGTATTCACATCAACCGACTCCAACTTTACCAAGGCATCATTTATAGGCTCCCGTGTTATTGAGTCAATTACTTGAAACTCTTGGCTGTACATCTTATCCTCATCGCTTTTTGGGCCAACCGTTGGGCAAGCAGTAAGCGCACCGCTGGCAAAGGAACGTATGTCGCCTTTTACGGTAAAATCGAGGGTGCTGCCGGTGTTGCTGGTGTATAGGCTGACCGTACGATTAAAGCTGCCTTTCTTTTCGGTAAAGTATTGTATGGTTATTTCGGCACTTACACCTGGCTTAATGGCGCCTTGTGGCAATTGCACTAGCACATCTTTAGCAGGGAAGGTAGGCAAAAATACAAAATCGGCCTTGGTATTATTAGTTACTACAAAAGTAGCAGTTGGGTTGTTCCATTGCTCAACGATGCCAAAGTCGTGTAGTTTGCGGTCGACCTTTTGCCCGAACAACATGAATGGCAAAGCCGCCAGTACCCAAATGCCTATAGCTTTCATAACGCTCATATAGCCAAAGTTATGCCAAATTTAGTTTTGATATTCTATAGGCCACTGTCTATAGCCTATTGACAGTAAACTGCAAACAGAACACTATTGAAACGGAAAAGAAGGGGATATTATTGAATCAGCTTAGTGGAGTGCAACTATTAATTATGGCACTATGATACTCTCCTTAATGGCACTGATTACTAAATCGACGTTATTTTTGGCCTGAAACTTTTTCATTAAGTTTTTTCGGTGCGTGGCTACTGTATGAGCGCTCAAGAAAATCTTTTCGGCTATTTCGTTATTGGTAAGCCCTTCTGCAATTAGCTTTAAAATTTCAACTTCGCGCATACTCAGCCGGCCTTGCACACCACCTGCAACATCTTTATTAAACTGAAGTACATTGCTACAGAAAAAGTTTTTGTTGGATGTAATTGCCCTTATAGCCTCCATAATTTCTTCTCCGTCGCATTCGCGAAGAATATAACCATGCACGCCCATTTGCAATATCTGTATGGTTTCTTGCTTATCCTCGATGGTGTCAATTACTAATATTTTCTTCTTAGGGAAGGTATGCAATAAACGGTCAATAACATCCATGGCGCTGGCACCTGGTGTATTCAGCCCAATAATGATTACATCTGGATCAAGCTCGCGCACCAAATCAAAAATAGACTCGAACGAGCCTGTTTCGCCCACTAACTCAAACTGCTTATTACCTTGAAAAATAAGCCTCAGCCCTTGCCTAATTAAGTAATTGCCATCGGCAATAATGAGCTTTATAGGTTTCGAAACAAGCATGGGCGGATATTTACACACAAATATAAGGCTTTAGCAGCTTTATTTGTTAAATTCCATGGCAATCAACACCATCTGCTACATTGGTACTATTTCCGGAATAATTTCGTAACCTAAACCCAGGGTCATTTATACCAAAACAAACTTTTTGGCCCTATAGCTATACCCATCAATAAAACCCGATTGAATAGCATATTTTACCAAACCAATTGGGTTTCGCACCTTGGTTTTAGTCGATATATTTTTCCTGTGGGTTTCTACCGTGCGTATACTTATCGATAATTCTTCGGCTATTTCAGATGAGGTTTTCTCGGCCACAATTAGCTTCAATACTTCTATTTCGCGACGGGTCAATAGATGTTTTAATGATATTTCGGCTGGGTTTTGAAACATATTTTGTGCTTTTTCCAACATCTACATGGTGCAACCATGCTCCATATTTGCGAGAGCATGTTTAGTTACCTCAATTTCAATAATTAAATAAATGTAGGTAGCTCAGCTCGTTTCTTTTATACAAGCTGATGGGTATATTAAATACCCAATACTAGGTAGTACAGACTATCTGTTTGGAGATATACTTATGGCTGTAATATTCAAATAGCCAGCGCAACCATTTGAATTGCTCTTAACCTTACTCCGAACTTACTTGCCAGTTTGGATCTGGCATTATTTCTTACCAGGCTTGGAGAACTTACTTACACCTTTACCAGCACTTGACTAAATAGGTATTTAATACCATTTACTCTTAGCTATTACTGGGCCAACAGGCGGTGTACTGTGCTATATTTACCCTGTTGGATGCGGCAAAAGTAAACACCACTAATCACATCAACGTTTAACTGCAACACCTTGCTAGTGCCCGATAGAATTGAAGTAGTCCGGTATATTTCTTTACCTAACACATCATAAACCAATATTTCAACGGGCACACCTTCAATAGCGCTTTCCATCTCAATTTGCCAATTACCGGCGGCAGGGTTAGGATAGATTTTTACTGGAAAGTTTTGTTGTTGCTCAACCTCTGCT
>CAIOSU010000365.1 GCA_903861055.1 uncultured bacterium | reverse complement strand
TATCGAAAATATTTTCAAGTTCATCCGTATTGACTACATCCACAGAATTACCCATCTCAACAAGCCGAACATTACTAAGTGGGCCATATATGCTAGTCTGTTTATAAAAATTTAGATAGGCAACTATTCAACATAAATAGGTTTAGTAAACCTTGGCACTTTTAAACATAAGCGTAAGCCACGCTCTATCACCTAGTGGCTCAGGGTCGTTGAGCATCCGTTCAATAACTGATTGCAAACGCCGCTCTTTTCGTGAGAGCAAGGTAAGAGCCTGAACAAAATTTAAGTAGGCCACTTTGTTTGAGGCTGATATGAGCTTGGTGCGGCGCAGGAACATTTTGAAACTGGCCAATAACGACAATAGCGCCTCTATTTCATCCAACTCATAATAAATCTTCAACATCATTTTTTTGGTGTCGAGATTATAATAAATATCGCTAAACGCTACCTTGTTCAAATGTTCGAGCGCTTTGGCATGGTCTTTTTGATAATAGTATAGTTCCGCTAAATTGTAATGTAATGCATTGGCCCTAAACTCGGCAGCAAGTTTATCGTTATACTCCTTTATAAATGCTTCCGTCCAATCAAATTTCTTTAGCCTCAGCCCCACTCCTATCAAATTTTTGTAAGCCCAAGGCGATAAAAACCCGCCTTCCATTAGCGTACCGGCATCTAGTGATTTCAGGTATTGGCTAAAGAGTTCTTCCAAAAACTCAGGCGATCCCTGGTTTACACGTCTTATGCAGTAATTTATGGCATACGAGTAAAGGTCTTTTAGCTCCTCCATCGGAAAATGATGCTTATACTGCTCGGTGAGCGCCACCAACTTTTTAAAATATTCCGCATTGCCCATATCAAGCAACATATTAAGCAAGGTATGGTATATAGCAATAGGTGGCGTATCCAATTGCGGGTTATCATCAACCAGCTTAGCTATAACGCTGGCAAACCGCACTTCATACTCAGCGGCTATCGACATTTTACGGTCCAGCATTTCGCAGCTATACTTCAGCTTGGCAGCCAAATAATATTGATCGAGATAATCGCCCGCCAATTGCAACCTATCATCATACCTGCGTATCTGCTGTTTCAGAAAGTGCCTATTACTTATGTCTGCTAATAAATACTGCAATTGGTAAAACTCATGGTTTCGGTTCGGCCATTCGTCAAGCAATTTATTGGTTTGGTTGTATATAAATTGGTAATGCTTGTAAAGGTTGCGCTGGTTATATGCCTCTAGCAAATGGTACCGCTCAATTAGTTCATTGTCGCGAAACCTGCAATAAGCAATAAATTGCTCGGCAAGTTTAAGCAAGAAATTATTGAGATAATTTAGCTGTTTTTCATCATAAGGCTTACCCGGATATAAAACAGTAAAAATTACCTCTCGCTGTATTTTTACTGATGCAAAGGTAGGCGCTAAAGTACGCAGATGCTCATAAAGGCGTGTGAGCTCAGTGTTTTTATTGAAAAACGGTGATTGTACAAATTCATTAAATTCACGCAATTCCTTGGTGCTATAGCTTTTAAGTAGTTCAATTAGCTTACTGTCTTCCATAAAAACCCGAATTTTAGATGCATTGGCATAAATCTAATACAATTAAACAAGCATCGCATAATGATTATCGGAATAACAATTGATTTTATCACCTCATTGCTTCATCTTAAAAGTCTAATTTTCAATTTATTATGAAATATAGCTGAGACTAAAAAGCGATAATTTTGTTGATTTTTCAGCTAAAATGTAATTTTCATCTGTACAAACAAGTAATATCTTTAAACTTGAGAAAAAAGGCAATTACGAAACGAACAACTAAGAGATGAAAAATACTACTATCAGATTCTGGATAATAGCCTTTACAATGCTACTTTCGGTGCCAATTTACGCCCAAGTAACTGTTTGGCCTGGCGATGTAAATAATGATGGCGTTGTAAATACCGTTGATGTGCTTTACCTGGGAGTAGGTTTCAATACTCAAGGCCCCGTGCGCAACAACCAAGGTATAGTGTGGCAAGCAAGCCAAGGCAGCCCATGGAACGACATACTGCCCGATAGCACTAATTATGCTTATCTCGATTGTGATGGTAACGGTTTTGTTGGCACCAGCGATTTTAACGCTATACAACAAAACTATGACTCAACTCATGGCACATTGATAGTCGACCCATTTCCCACTCCCGATTCACTTAGCCCTGTCTTTTACTTCAGCGGTCTGCCCGACTCCTTGCGCGCAGGCGATACTATTACTCTTGATATTTTTGCTGGAAACGCATTACTACCTGCCAACTTTTTCGGGGTGGCGCTTTCCTTTAATTACGACACATCGTTAATAGTTGCCAACAGCGTCTCTGCAACGCCCGATTCGCTGCTAGATGCGCCTATCGACAGGGTATTTCTTTTATCGACCGATAATAACAACTCCGGCACTTTTGATTTGGCCATAACCCGGTTGGCAAACTCAGGTGGCTCGTCTGGCAACCCTATTACCCTTGCATCGCAACGCCTGTTATCCATTAGTTTCATTATCGAAGATAACTTGATTGGTAAAATGGTTGCTGGCCCGTTAGAACTGAGCCTGAGCAACATAAGG
>CAIOSU010000364.1 GCA_903861055.1 uncultured bacterium | reverse complement strand
TGTAGCACAATTAGGAGCTTAAAATTAAATGCGGGTAATGCAGCAAACGCTACATTACCCGTTTTCGTTTATTGACATGTAGCTCAATTACCTTTTACTCCAACTCACCATCTTCGCCCACCAAGCTCGCATCAAGCTGAAAGTTGTTTTTCACGAAGTTGCACCACTGGCAATTACTATCGTTGCAGCCTCGTTTAAACTCCAGGTTTTGAATGCCTCGGTAGGCTTCTTTAATCTGAGCGCGCACCACGTTCAAATCCTCGGGATTGATGATGATTTTCTGCTTGTAGTATTCGTTCGTTTTGCGGTCGGGTTCAATAAAGTCAAACTCTGTTGATACCACTGTCCAGCCTTTAGTGTCTTCGTTGTCTACCAACAATTTATAGAACACACCTTGGCGCCAGTAGTCACCACCATACTTTTCTTCGTGGGTGGGTTCTTCCTTCTTAAAGTCTTCAGTGGGTGGGTAAAACTTCTTTTTGGCGTTCTCAAACTTGCCCGTTTTATAATCCACCACATTCACCGACTTACCATCAAACTCCAACTTATCCAACTTTCCATTAATCGGAATGTCGTCAATTACCGTTTTTAGATTCCGTTCTACAATGGACACTTTGTTCCAAATATCAACATATTTGTTATAATACTGGGGCAAAATAAGGCGACCATACTCCATTCGGCGGTCAAAATCCTCGTCCGTAAACGAGTCTTGGTGTCGGCGCATGTACCACTCAAAGTCTTGCACCAAGGTTGCTGGGCCTACAAACTCATCGTGGTTGTTCTTCATTTTCACGAAAACGTGCTCCATGGCAAAGTGCACTGCCGAACCAAAGGCCATTGCAGCATTTTTAGCCACTGGTATGCGCAGCAGCGTGCCATAATAAAAACTCACCGGACACTTCAAGTAAGTATTCAAATGGCTCACACTTAGCGAGTAATGTTCCAATATGCGGCGCAATAAGGTTTCCTCCAACAACGGCAAATTGGGCAGCGGTGGCTCAGAAAGGATAGTTAAATGGAAAGCTGTAAGGGCCTCGTCCGGCAAATGTACCTCTCTAACTTCAATATCTTGGCTGGTTCTCAGTTCATCCACATATCGGCTGCACTCCATCTTCTTGCCATCCATAGATGCTACGGCATAGCTCACCACCAATTGTTTTTTGGCGCGGGTAAGGGCTACATAAAACAAGCGCCTGCCTTCTTCGGCATCGTCTCCATCACCAACGCTGGTGTGCAGATTGTCCGGAAACTTAAAGTCGGTGCTACGCGCCGACGACCCATCCCAAGTTCTTTTGTCGCAGCCAATTAAAAACACATACTCGTACTCCAAGCCTTTTGAGCTGTGCGCCGTTACTAGGTTTACGCCATCTTCAAAAAAGCCCTTTTTGTGCACTTCCAACGAGATGCTTTCATCCCTCATTTCTTTAATGGTTCGCAAAAAACCATCTAACGTTAGCTTAGGATCTTTTACGGTTTCATCTTTAATAAACTGGAACAGGGTTGTCAGTTTATCGAGTAACTCAAACTTCTGTGGCGAGAGCATTATTTCGCGCAACAAACCACCACGGGTCATTACTTTCTCGAAAAGGGTTTGCAGCGTGGTGTTGTGCAGCTCTTTTATCCAATACTCAATGTTATCGCTTAGTTGCTTTATGCGGCGGTAGCTCTCGTTGGCATTACTATCAAACAAGTTGGTGCCTGCCTGTGCCTGCACGCTGCGCAAGGCTTCGCGCCAGTGGGTTTTATAGTCGTTTCGTAAACCAGCTGCCACCTTGGCTATTATCAATGGCTCAATGCCAAAGAAGTTGAAGTGCATAATGTGAAACAGCAAATCTTCGCGGCTATGCGGTTTTTTGGCCTCCTCGTTAATATACTCCAGCAGGCTAAGTACATTGCCTATAAATGGCGACTCCAGGATATTTAACTTGCGACGCACAAACAAGGGTATACCTTGGCTTTCAAGGTACCGGGCTATGTCTTCGGCTTGCCGGTGCCCACGGTATATAATCGCAATTTCGGATAGCTTAACGCCCTCTTTTTGCAGCTTTTCAACTTCTTGCGCAATGCCCACCGTTTCGTGCGAAAGGTTATAATACTCGCGCACTTCGGGTTTCACGGGCAAATCGGCATAATTGGGGTTGGCGGCCTTAAGGTCTTTGCTCAAGCCCTTAATGGCGTTTATCAGGCGCTCCGTGTTGTTTTGTATCAAATGCCTTGCCGCATCTAGAATATGCTGCGTGCTGCGGTAGTTATCGGTGAGCATTACTAGCTCGGGGTTGTATTTGTTGTGGAAACGCAAAATGTTCTCCACGTTGGCTCCTTGAAAGCGGTAGATAGATTGATCATCGTCGCCAAC
>CAIOSU010000363.1 GCA_903861055.1 uncultured bacterium | reverse complement strand
GTCGAGGTAATACGCTCTTGCATCAAACCCATTTCAGTAGCAAGGGTAGGCTGATAACCTACGGCCGATGGCATACGACCCAAAAGGGCCGATACTTCTGAACCTGCTTGAGTAAAGCGGAAGATATTGTCAATAAAGAACAAGATATCCTTACCACCGTTAGCATCGCTAGCATCACCATCACGGAAATATTCCGCTACGGTCAAACCGCTCAAGGCAACACGTGCACGGGCACCTGGTGGCTCGTTCATTTGGCCGAACACCAAGGTAGCTTGGCTCTTAGCCAATTCTGCCATATCTACTTTGCTCAAGTCCCAGTCACCATGTTCCATGGATTCTTTGAACTCTTCGCCATATTTAATAACGTTTGATTCGATAAACTCACGTAGCAAATCGTTACCCTCACGAGTACGCTCGCCTACACCAGCAAAAACCGATAGACCTTCGTAGCCTTTCGCAATGTTGTTTACTAGCTCCATGATCAATACGGTTTTGCCTACACCGGCACCACCGAACAAACCGATTTTACCACCCTTTGCATAAGGCTCAATCAAATCGATAACCTTGATACCAGTGAACAATACTTCGCTCTCGGTAGTAAGGTCCTCAAAACGAGGGGGTTTACGGTGGATAGGAGAACCACCTACTTTACTCAATTCGCCGATACCATCAATAGCATCGCCTACAACGTTTAGCAAGCGGCCCTTTACAGCGTCGCCAACTGGCATAGTTATAGGTGCACCTTTATCGGTAACTTTCATGCCACGGGTCAAACCATCAGTTGATTCCATGGCGATAGCGCGAACGCTGTCTTCGCCAAGGTGTTGTTGGCACTCAAGAATCACAACCTGTCCGTTTTCCCTAACAATTTCTAGGGCGTTAAGGATGTTCGGCAGCACTACGCCTTCGCCAGCAAAGCTCACGTCCACCACTGGGCCGATAACTTGCTTAATCTTTCCTACGTTTGACATGGAATATTTTGTTTGCAGAATGGAGTTGTTCTTAAAATCGCTGCAAAATTACTCAATCGGCTCTTATAATCAAATTAAAAAGAACGAATTATCCACAGATTGAAAATTAACCGTGGAAATCGAAGGTTGAATAAGCATTTGCTTGAGCCTGCTCTAGTTGTACTTGACTAACTTGAACTTTTTGGATTGGATACCAACTGTGACTTTCAGCAGGTGTTGGCTAAGGCAGAAAAGGCCTACACTAGAACTATTAAATAGACCCTTCACGACTATTATATCTCAATTGTCCATTTGAAAAAAAATACGTGCGAGTGTTTATTCAGACTATAAGTTCAGAGTAAAATATAACTTAATGGGTCATGGCTCACTGCTATCTCCGTATCTTGCGGGGCAATCACCATAGTTTTAGTTATGAGGATAGAAGAAGTAACAAACCATAGGTTAGCTAACGAGTTTTTGGAAGTACCAACCTTGATATATAAGCACGACCAGAATTACATAAGGCCTCTTGACGACGATATTAATAAAGTATTCGACAAGGAGAAAAATAAGTATTTTAAGCACGGTATCCTTTGCCGCTGGGTGCTATTTGATGACAAAGAAAATGCCATAGGTAGGGTAGCGGCATTTATTAACGATAGTACCGCCTACAAATTTGACCAACCAACTGGCGGTATGGGCTTTTTTGAGTGTATCAATAACCAAGATGCTTCAAACTTGCTACTAGATACCTGTAAGCATTGGCTGGTTGCCCACAACATGGAAGCCATGGATGGCCCGATTAACTTTGGCGAACGGAATAATTGGTGGGGTTTGCTTATTGAAGGGTTTGACCCACCTAGCTACGGCATGAACTACCATATGCCCTATTACCGAACCCTGCTTGAAAACTATGGCTTTCAGCTGTATTTCAACCAACTTACTTACGGTTTGGGGGTAAATGACGTAAGGCCTGATGTGTATTATGCCAAAAGCAAAAAGCTCTTGGCCGAAGACCCTAACTACCACTTTAAGCATATCGATTTTAAGCAGGCTGAGAAGTTTACCGAAGATTTTCGCACTATTTACAACAAGGCATTTGTAAACAGCCGCGAAGGCCTGAAGGAAATGAGCAGCGAGCAAGCCCAAAACCTGATGCTCGCCATGAAGCCCATACTGGTTGATTACTTGGTGTGGTTTGGCTATTATAAAGAAGACCCCATTGCCATTTTCTTTATGATGCCCGAGCTAAATGGGTATTTTAAGCACGTAAATGGCAAGATGAATCTGTTAGGCAAGCTCAAATTTTTATACCATAAGTATACCGGCTCAGTTCGAAAAATGTACGGTATCATGTTTGGCGTAGTACCCGAACACCAAGGTAAAGGTGTTGAAGGAGGCATAATTATGGCCGCCAATGCAGTAGTGCAGCCCAAAAAGCGCTGGGACGACATGGAGCTTAC
>CAIOSU010000362.1 GCA_903861055.1 uncultured bacterium | reverse complement strand
GGTTACTGATTATTTGTTTAATTGGGTCAGGCTTTCGTAATGACGGTATTTTAATAAATCAAAAAAAACGGCCCGCAAACCTGCGGGCCGAAATTATACTTTATGAAAGCAAGTCTTGTGTCTTATGTCTTGCGTCTTGTGTCTAAATCTAGGCAATCGTAACACCTTTCTCCAAGTACACATCTTGTATGGCGTTCAAAATGCCTACGCCTTCGTTCATTGGGCGTTGGAAGGCTTTACGACCACTGATAAGGCCCATGCCACCAGCACGCTTATTGATAACGGCTGTAGCTACTGCTTCAGACAAATCGCTAGCGCCGCTAGAAGCACCGCCAGAGTTAATCAAACCATTGCGGCCCATGTAGCAGTTTACCACTTGGTAGCGGCAAAGGTCGATAGGGTGGTCGGTGCTCAAATCGCTATAAACCTTCTTGTGGGTTTTGCCGAATTTGATTTCGTTAAAGCCACCGTTGTTTTCTGGTAGTTTTTGTTTGATGATATCTGCTTGAATAGTAACTCCCAAGTGGTTCGCTTGTCCTGTTATGTCAGCCGAAACGTGAAAATCCTTATCACCAACCTTAAAACCGTTGTTGCGCAGGTAGCACCAAAGCACGGTAGCCATACCCAACTCGTGGGCATATTCAAACGCCTCGGCCACTTCCTGTATTTGGCGGGTCGATTCTTCCGAACCGAAATATATAGTAGCACCCACAGCAGCAGCACCCATGTCGTAAGCACTTTTCACGGTGCCAAACATTATCTGGTCGAACTTATTAGGGTAAGTAAGTAGCTCGTTGTGGTTTATTTTAACAATAAAAGGGATTTTGTGCGAATACTTACGCGCCACGCTACCCAACACACCATATGTTGAAGCCACAGCATTGCAACCACCTTCGATGGCCAATTTCACGATGTTCTCCGAGTCAAAATAGATAGGGTTAGGGGCAAACGATGCACCAGCAGTGTGCTCAATGCCTTGGTCAACTGGCAAAATAGAAACGTAGCCAGTACCAGCCAAGCGGCCATGGTTGTTTATGGCAGCCAAGTTGCGCAATACTTGCGGACTGCGGTTGCTATCTTTCCATACCCTATCGATAAAATCGGGGCCAGGCAGGTGCAACAAATCTTTGCTAACGGTCTTGCTCTCGTGCTCCAAAAGGTAGCTGGCTTGATCGCCCAATAGCTCCTGAATTTTGCTTAATGACATGCGTAAATGGTTTTTTCTTTGGTAAATCTGGTGCAAATATAGGAAGGCTAATTTGGAAATGTGCTAATTTGAAAATGAAATAACTACATGCAAAGGTTTTACTTAACGGTATGTTAATACTAATGGTTGTAAGTTCCCCTTGTTTCGTTTCTAAACTAAACTATTGTTATCTTTCCTAGACAGTTTTATCACAGAGCGATGAATCATACAGAGGCAACCAACCCCTCCAAGTACACCACCGCCTCCAGCATCCTACTCCCATACCAACTGAACATTTCGCCATCTACCAACAGTATTTCGGCTTGCGGGCAGAGGGCTTGCAGCTCGGCAATATGTACCTCTTTAAAAGGGTAGGGCTCGGAGGATAACAAGATCAATTGCGGATTGGCTGCTTTTATTTCTTCGGCGGTTACTTCTGGGTAGCGGCTATCTTGGTTGGCAAATACGTTTACCATACCGCAGCGTTGCATTAGGTCATTTATATAAGTAGTTTGGCTTGCCACCATCCAAGGCCCTCGCCAAATGAAGTAGGCAGTACTTATGCCGGTCAATGGTTGAATGGTTGCAAACCCTTTGGTAACATCGCTAATAAGTTGCTGGGCTAGGGGAGTGATGTTGGTTATTTCACCCACTTGCTTAATCATTTCTAACGCGTCGGTTACATGGTTAATGTCGCTTATCCAAACCGGGAACTCCTGGGCTAAGGTTTCTATCTGGTTTTGGTCGTTTTCTTCTTTGTTGGCAATGAT
>CAIOSU010000361.1 GCA_903861055.1 uncultured bacterium | reverse complement strand
TGTTGTTTGATGCCATCGATAGGAAGGAGATTGAGGATACAGAGTTGGAGAAGTACCTAGCACTAAATCAAGTTACGGTATCGCTAAGTCGATTAAAGAACTATTTGCAGCAGTTGATTATGAAAACCCTTAGGGAGTATCATCTGGATCATTATCCAGAGTTTAAGATTATTGAGGCATATAGAGATTACCGCATATTACGCGATAGAAAGCTTGATAAGCAAGCAAGCAAGGCAATAGCAAGAGCAGTCAAACTGGCCAAGCAGTATGAGCGCTATGCATACCTGTGGGAGATAAATAGGCATTTGGCTATTGATGAGATGGTTGAAATGGATGGAAATAAGTTCAGAAAGAACACTGATGCGGTACTGGATATTCAAGATGGCATTGTGGCAAAGTTGAAGCAGGTAAACGACTGCCATCGATTGGAAGTGGAGGCTATTTTATTGGAAAAGGAACATATCAAAACGATTGACCCGGCGAAGCTAAATGCCATAGAACAATTGCTAGCTGGTGCCAAGGTTTTTGATACCGAAGATTTGCCATACTACGGAAAGGCACACCTGCATGGTGTGTATAATATATGCTATGCTCAAACCAATAGGTACAGCGAGGCTCTGGAAATAAACTCGCAATTGGTTGTTTTGCTTCGCGAACGGCCTATTGAAATAGGCTGCAACGATGAGCAAATCCTATATGCCTTTACCAACCAGCTCTACCATTTGTTGTACCAAGGAAAATTGGATGACTTTAAGAAACTAACCAGCGAGATAAAAGCTGACCCCAGCAAATACTTTGTTGGGCATGGCGAGTATTTTCAATCGGCGTTGTTATTTACGGCATATAGTTTTGAGGTTTCGTTGGCTTTATTGAGCGGCAATTTTGAGGAGGGCGAGCGTTATTTAGAACCCGCCCAGAAAATTTTGGATAAACACCCGAACATTGCTTACTCAGAGTTTCTGTTTTCGTGGCTATATCGTAAACTAGTGTTGTATTTTGGCTTAGGCAATTATAATAAGGCTCTGCAAAATATCAATATTATATTGGATGGCAAGGTGCTGAAATATGGGCCCGATTTTGGTCCCTACATACGCATGCTTAACCTCATTGTATTGTACGAATTGGGCCACCACAAAATGCTACCTTCGGCAATAAAGGCGACGGAGCAGTTTATACGCGGCAAAGAGAATTTATATGTGGTAGACAAGCTGCTGCTCGAGATGCTGAAAAAGTTTTTGAAAGCTACCAATGACGATATAGTTAAAGCAATTTGCACTAGCTATACAGTCAAGATACAAGCAAAAATAGAAGCGGAGCCGTCTGCACGAACTCCGCTTATCTATTTCGATTTCTTAACTTGGATGGAAGGGAAAGCCAATGGTATATTATTTGGAGAAGCTATGCACCAAAAACACCTTGCCAAGCAAACAGTAGGCTAACGCTTACCAGCCTGGGTTTTCAGTAGCAATACCGGTTGATACCAATATTATTGAAGTAATAACAACCAACACTACTACTACGCCCATAACTAGCAAGCCTTTTTTGTAAAGCTTCACGTTGTCTTCAAGCTTTTTGTGCTTAAAAACATTTACTAGCTTGTTCTCAGTGCGCAAAAACGAGCTTTCGTTTTTAATTACGTAGTCAAACGCCCCGCTGGCCATGGTTTCTACCGCGATTTCAATTTTCTCTTGGCCCGATAGCATCACTACTTCGGTATCGGCGTTGCGCGCTTTTATTTTTTTAAGAATCTCGATGCCATTGGCAGCACTTTTTTCTACACTGTCCAGGTAGTAGTCAAGCACAATTACATCTGGGTTTTTGTCAAGGTTTGCCAAGCAGTCTTCGCCCGTTGAGAAAGTAGTAATATCAACTTTAAGCTTGCTCGAAAGGTGGTCTTTGAGCATTTGTAGGTGCATCGGATCGTCATCCACCAAAAATACTTTGCGTAAATCAGAATTGGCCATGGCTCGGTTGTTATGGTTTGGTTTAATATTTAGTTTTAGTGTGCGTTTACATAGTCTTGAAGCTCGGCAAAAGCCTGTTTCATAGTAACTTCTAATTTTTCTACCAAAGGCGGCAAAGCATCTAGGTTAGCACCAGAGCTGCTGTGCTCTTCAATAGCCCTAATATCTTGCTCTAGGCTCTTTATGCCCATATAAGTAAGCTGCGGTTTGAGTGAGTGTGCAGCTCCTTTAAGTTGGTTATAGTCGCCAGTGCCCAAGCAAGTGCGAATTTCTTCCACCTGCTCTGGTGCACGGTCAAGAAACATTTGCACATAACGTTTTATTTTTTGGGTATCGTTTCCGGTAAAACTGCCCAAGAAAGTTAAATCTGTAACCTTGTCGCTCATAATTTGGTTTTAAGCAGGCTGTATGGCATTCGTCAGTCTATGGATTTTTTCCTTCAACACATCAGGGTCAAAAGGCTTGCTAATATAATCATTCATGCCTGATTCTAAACATTTATCAACTTCAAATTTCTCTACATTGGCGGTCATGGCCATTATAGGTATGTTGTTTTTGGGCGAAGGTATTTGGTTGCGTATAAATTGGGTTGCCTCATGTCCACCCATTACAGGCATATTAATGTCCATAAGCACTAAACTATAATTGCCCTTGGCTATCTTTTCGCAAGCAATTTTGCCATTTAGTGCTTCATCAATTTTGGCACTAGGGAAAAGGGTGCTCAAAGTGTCTTGTGCTACCATTTGGTTAAAATCGTTATCATCAACTACCAATATGTGCAAGTCTTTAGGTTCGGCTGATTTTAGCGCGGCTTCGGGCTTACTTTTATTGGTTGCCGAAATCAAAAGAGCAGTGATTTTCTCTTCTAACTCTTCGGGTACGAATGGTTTTGAGATATAGTCGTTCATACCTGAATTTATGCATTCTTGTATGGCCTCTTGTGTAGCGCTGGCGGTCATGGCCATCACCAAGGTGTTTTTCTTGTCCGAATCAAGCTTCCTGATGGCCCGAGTAGCATCCAAGCCGTTCAAAATCGGCATGTTCAGATCCATAAGTACTAGGTCGTAGTGTTCTTTTGCTACCCGTTCTACAGCTAGTTTTCCATTCTCCACAATATCAATCACGATGCCCTCAAACATACCCTCTAGGGTGTCTTGTGCTACTATTTGGTTGAAGGCGTTATCTTCGGCCAACAAAATTCTCAGTCCTTTTCCCGAAAACCGTTCATGCTTTTGGTGCTCTGCATTTGCACTTTGGGCGCTGCCAGGGGCAAAATCGAGGTCAAAGTAAAAGGTAGTGCCTTGCCCTACAATACTGCTTACACCAATTTGCCCACCTTGCAGTTCAACCAATTGCTTGCAAATGGTAAGGCCTAGCCCTGTGCCACCAAATTTACGGGTGGTGGTGCTATCTGCTTGCGAAAAGCTTTCAAATATGGCATCTAACCGGTCTTCTGGTATACCTATTCCAGTATCCACTACGCTGAATTTGATATTTATTTTGCCGTTTTGGGTTGCTCCTTGAGTTACATTTATCGTAATGCCGCCGCTTTCGGTAAACTTAACCGCATTGCTGGCCAAGTTCAGCAAAATCTGGTTTAGGCGAACTGAGTCGCCAACCAGCACTGGCGGTATGCCTTCCGCTATGTTTATTTTTAGGTAAAGGCCTTTTTCATCTAATTTGAACATAACCGTGTTGGCCACCCCGTCAATGGTCTCGGCGAGGGAGAAATCAACGGATTCAAATTCTAACCTGCCCGCTTCAATTTTACTGATGTCCAAAATATCGTTGATAATGACTATTAGGTTATCGGCCGATTGTTTGATAGCTTTCAGGTATTTCATTTGCAGGGCCGTTGGCTCGGTTTTGAGCAATAGGTTGGTCATGCCTACCACGGCGTTCATAGGAGTGCGTATTTCGTGGCTCATATTGGCCAAAAACTGCTCTTTGAATTTTCGGCTCTGCTCCGCTCTTTCGCGTGCCTCCTCGGCACCTACGAGTTGGGTTTTTGCCGACATGCCTTCTTTTATCAACTTTACCTCTTCCAAGGTTTTGTTTAGGGTAAGGTCAAGGTCATTAAAATCAACGGGCTTGGTAATAAAGTCGAAGGCTCCGCTGTTCATGGCAGCCCGTATATTGCCCATATCGCCATAGGCCGACATTACAATGATACGCGCCGGCAAGTTTTGCTCTTTTACCTTGCGCAGCAAGGTAAGGCCGTCCATCTCGGGCATGTTAATGTCGGTAATCACTGCGTCAATTTCAGGGTTGTTGCGTAGCACCTCCAACGCTACCAAACCATTGGCGGCATAAAAAAACTCCAGTTCACCTTGTTTAATCCTCCGTCTGAAACGCTGTCTGAACAGGTCTTCGGCATCTGGTTCGTCGTCTACCAGCAGTATTTTTGGTATGGCTGTAATCATTTTCGGAGAGCAAGGATTTTGTCCCTTAGGTTAGTAAAATCAACAGGCTTGGTCACAAAGTCGTCGGCGCCGTAGTTTTTAGCGGTGCTGTGGTTGTCGTCGTCGCCGTAAGCCGAAATCATGAATACCTGAAGGTGCGGGAATTGGTTTTTAACGATTTTGAGCAGTTCAAGACCAGTCATGCCAGGCATGTTAATGTCTGACAATACAAGCACCAAATCAAATGGACTCAACTGGCGCAAATATTCCAAAGCCTCTTCTGCTGAGAAAACGAATTTAAAATCCAGTTCTCCAGCCTTTAACTCTTTGCGGAAACGTTGGCGAAATAATGCCTCTACGTCTCTTTCGTCATCTACTACCAGTATTTTCATCCTGTTGTTTGTTTTGATGTTTGTGTCAATTCAATCCTATTGGTTTGCTACCCAAACCACCACTTTTATCTACAACGGCAGGCTTATTAAAAACTCGGTAAAATTACCCTCTTCGCTGTTGGCGTTCAGTTTTCCATTGTGCCCCTTAACTACAATGTCGTAACTGATTGATAAACCCAGACCAGTGCCTTCGCCAGTAGGTTTGGTGGTGAAAAATGGGTTGAAAATTTTCGATAGGTTTTCTTTCGAAATGCCTGTTCCGTTGTCCCGAATGCTTACGATGGCAAACTTGCCTTCTACTTTTGTTGTGATGGTTACTTTGGGCACAAAAACATCGCTGGCCTGCTGTTTTTTCTTATAGGCTGCATAAATGGCGTTGTTGGCTATGTTCAATATCACCCTCGATAAATCTTGCGTAACCAACGATACCATCGGCAGGTTTTCGTCGTAGTGCTTATCAAATTGCACCGTTAGGCTCTGCTGTTTGCTTCTTAAACCATGGTAGGCTAGGTTCACGTTTTCTTCCACCATCTTGTTTAGGTTCACGCTCTCTTTTTCGCCGCTTTGGTTTCTTGAGTGCATTAGCATACCCTTAACAATACCATCGGCACGTTTGCCGTGTTCGTTTATCTTTTGCACGTTATGGCGTAGGTCGCCCAGCAAGTCTTGTATATTCTCTAAGTCAGCCGATTCTATTTTTTGTTTCACTATTTCCTCTTCCAACTCATCAACCAGCTCTTCGGATAGCTCTGCAAAATTGTTCACGAAATTCAGCGGGTTTTTAATTTCATGAGCTATGCCTGCAGTAAGTTGGCCAAGCGACGCCAGTTTTTGTTGCTCCACCAACATGTCTTGCGATTGCTTCAATTCGGCGGTGCGTTCGTTTACCAAATCCTCTAATTTTCGCTTTTCAACACGTAGTTGCCTCGAGCGCATGGAAATAATCAAGTAGATAAGCGCACTTGTTATTACCAAGCCGCCTAAATAGGCCCACCAAGTGCGAAACCAAGGAGGCGAAATGTTAAAGCTGTATTCATTCTCGAAGCTAATGTAATCAAAAGCATTTCGGGCGCGCACTTTGAAGGTATACTGCCCTTCGGGTAAGTTAGTATAATCTTTTCGTGTGTCGCTCGTCCATTCCGACCAGTCGTTGTCGAAACCTACGAGCTGGTATTGAAACTCTGTAAATTCTGGGAACTCGTAGCTTGTAGCCCCAAAATCGAAACGCAGGGCATTGTTCTTGAAAGGAAGCCTTGGTATCATTGCCATAGGTTGCTTTATTGACGGATACCCTTTTTCATCAAAATAAGCACCATCAAACAAAATGGTACCCTCGCCTAGCTGCACATGCCTTATCAAGCATTGGAAATCTTTATCGCCTTCAGCCATATTGTCGCTGGCTATGCGCATTAATCCTTGGTTGCCACCCAACCAAATTTGCCCATCCTTGTCTCTGAAAATAGTGTTGTATGATCGGTCGGCTAGGTTGTTAAAGGCTCTTGTACTTATCTCATAATTGCCATTACTGCTCGTTTTGGCTATTCCCTTATCCATGTTGGTAATGATAAAGTATGCCGAGTCTGTTAAGGCAAGCATTGCTATTAAGCGTTTTCCTTTGTTCTTAAACTCGCTTCCAAAAACCGCCGATTGGTAAAATGTTCCTTGCCCGTTATCAAATTGGTACACTCCTTTAGTGCCCGATACTAAGAGTTTCCCATCCATCAAAAACAGCTTATTGTCGCCATTACTGGGCAAGCCATTAGCGGTGGTATAATAGTCAACTTGTTTGGTCGATAAATTTGTGCTGCTCAGCAACATGTGCATTACACCATTGCTTTGTGTTGCGGCCCAAATACCATCTTTCTCAATTACCAGTGAGGTAAAGTTACCTGCAATTGATTGAAAGCTTGGGTGATAGCCCCAATTGCCATTGTTGTATTTCAATGCTATGAGGCTGTCGTTTAGGCCTGCAAAAATTACAGTCGGGTCGAAAGGATTTGATACCAAGAAATTGGTATTTGCCCTAATTACGCGCTGCGGTACGTTGTTTTTGAGGTTATATATACCATCGGCAGTACCCACCAACAATCCTTGTGGATTCGATATCATGTCGTGAAACTCAGTGTAAAACCCTGGTATGTCAGTAAACGTTGAGTGGTATTTGAAATAGCTTTTCGTCAGTTCCGCATTACCCACATCTTTTAGGTAATAAATGCCTTGGGTGGTTGATACATATAGTACCCCGTTATGCCTTACTATGCTATTTACGTTGCCTTGCAGACCTGAGCGATCGGAGAATAGATAAACAGGAGAAAATATGGATACACGCACTAAGCCATTATCGGTAGCTAACCAAAGTCCTTGCTGGTGGTCAACGTGCACTGCATTAATGGTATTATCGGGCAGGCCACTTTCTTTATTGAATAGTTTAAAGAGCATGCCGTTTGGTTCAAGAATAACTAAACCACCGCGCAGTGTGCTAATACCAATTTTACCGTCAGGCAATATTAATCCGCCCGAAACAAGGTTTTCTTTTAGGTAATTGTCTACTTGTGTAGTAAACTGGCGCAGCTCTTTGCCATCCCAAAGCATTAGGCCATCAAATTTTCTTGCGATTAGCAATTTATTGCCTTCCAACGGCAAAACCGCAATAATACCTTCGTTTATCAAAGCGTTGCTGGCTTCGCCAAACACTTTTTTAAAACTATTGCCATCTAACGTTGATAGCCCTTTTTCCGCCAAGGTGAGGTAAAGCTTTCCGTTTACAAAAAAAGCAGGGTTGCGCAGCAATAAGTTGGGCAGCACGGGCTCGTCGAGCTTTCCATTTTTATATATTAGCACCCTATTCAACGAAATAAAGTAAATGGCATCAGCACTTGTAAATACGTTCAAGAAACTGCCCAAGGTTTCGCTTGCCAAACTATCGGATAGCGATTGGTAACGCAATTGGCCAACCGAGTCGGGCGCAAGGTTACCAAACCCACCATCCAGACCAACATAAATTCTACCGTTCTTATCGGCTTGCAATGCCCTCACCACCGCACTGGCAGGCACCGAAATGTTGCGCCAGCGGGTGCCATCAAACTCCAGTATGCCGTTCTCGTTGCCTATGTATATCAGTCCTCTATTGTCGCTGGCTATGGCATAGTTGCGCTTGCTGCTCTTATACTCTTTATCGGCATACACCCGCATTATGGGGTAGGCTATTTCTTTGTCGTTTTGGCCAAGCGCAACCATGCATGGCAATATCAAAGCAAGCACCAGTGCGTATAGCTTTATTGATTTTATCATGTAGTTTGGTTGTTATTAGTGTTGGTTGTTTAACATCGATAAATCAGTGGTCTTGATGCCGATTGAGTTACCTTCTTGTTTTAGTTGTAGCCAGTAAGAATCGAAGTTGCCGTTCACAATTTTCGTTTGCGTACCCATAAAGTCGGTAAACAGCACCTCGGTTATCGGAAAATCAAAATGCAGTTGTTG
Source organism: uncultured bacterium (assembly GCA_903861055.1). Classification (GTDB taxonomy): domain Bacteria; phylum Bacteroidota; class Bacteroidia; order Chitinophagales; family CAIOSU01; genus CAIOSU01. Next base: position 618 of record CAIOSU010000361.1, on the reverse strand, counting down.
CATTTGGCCCCAAGTCAAGGCCAATTCGCTGGTGTTTGCTGTTGCTTCGGTTTTTTCGCGTACTATGTCATATTTCAAGTGGTACTCAAGCTTGCCGCTGGTGCCCGTGCTATTGAAAAATACTTCGGCTGTAAAACAAACCTTACCTCCTGAATTGGTTTTCCGGAAACTCCAGTCACGGTTTTTTTGTCCCTTCGATATTTCCACCACCAACTCTACCGATTCTGGCACTATTGTCCATCCCTCATGGCTCGGCACGCACTGCTTCTCAACCAAATTTCCTTTGCTACCGTTTAGCAAAAAGGTGCGGGTGCGTTTGGTTTGTTTTTCAGTGTTTTTGGCAGTGCTATTTTTGGTTATGGTAAGCTTTCCTGGCGAACTGGGTATGGCCATAGCATAAAAATTATAAATGGCCGTAAACTGTTTCTTAGGGTTTATTTTTCGCCCAATTTGGCCAACCAAGTGCAGTTTAAGGTTGGTTGTGGTAAGCAGTTTTGCTTTGTCTAAATCTAACTGTTGAGGTCTGAATTTAAATGTTATTGAGGTATCGGTTGCATCGGCATAGCCTACTTTTTTATTCCCGTTGTATAGGTAGGTTGCCAAAGTATCGCGCAAAAG
>CAIOSU010000360.1 GCA_903861055.1 uncultured bacterium | reverse complement strand
GGTACTAACTCAATCCAACGAGCCCCCAATGGCTTAGGCGGGGCCATCCTTTCGACATGCCAGCCCTTGCTGCCGTCTTGGTACTCTTCCTTATAGCTTGGCGTTCTAATCATTAAGACGTCGCGCAAATGCACAACGGCTTTATGGCTTAGGTACTCCATTGTATAGGTAATCTCTGTACTTTCGTGGACGTGGCCCATCCAAATAGCGTCTGCGCTTTCTACCATTGTAGCCATACGATTAAAGTTAATTGCGCCCCTTGTTACTGGACCGCCACCGCCTGCCCCGTGGAAGTATTTAATTGCGTAACTTTTACCGCCTTTTATCGAGTTATCCTCTCTGTCAAAACGAAATTTAATCCAACCGCCGTAACCGCCCACCTGAATATTGGAGCCAGTGCGCAAATTAATGCCAGATACAAAGCGTTCTATTAGGTCGGTCTCGCAGTGGCGAAGTATACTCGTTTCGTGGTTGCCGTATCCAATCAAACGGATGCTGTGCGCGTAAGGTTCAAACCAATCTATTGCCGTGCTTACTAAAAGGTCAAGGTAGTGGCTACTGTTATGCTCTGGGCGTATCTCTGACTTACTTCTGCGCCCGTCGTATCTCCCTTGCATAGCACAAAAGAAGTCACCATTTATAAAAATATCGTGACCGCCTTTTTTTGCGGCCTCCAAATCTTTTTTAAGTAGTGCCCTATCGCAATGGGGGTTATCCCAATGCAAGTCAGACATGAGCAGAGCCTTTACTGGCTCCCACTTTTTGCGCAAAACAATTACGCTGTTAGTTTTCATTCGCCTAGTGCGCGAGGTTGCTCAGCAATTTACCAATCAAACCCACTAGCTGAGAAATTAGCATTACTTTTGGGTTGTCGGTGTACTGTGCACTTACGATAGCAGAACCTACTAGAAGGGCGTCGCCTACTTTGCGAAACTTTGCGGGGGTCGGTTTGTAGAAACCGCTTACTCCAAATTTTGTGTTTGTCATAGCCTATAAGTTTAAAATGTTTTGTTAATTTTTAACCTTGCCCTACATTGGGCTTACTAGATTTGTGTTTATTGATGTGCTTAGTATGTCGTCTAAGTTTTTTTCTAGGCTTTGCTTTGAAACTAACCGAGTTGCTAGCTTTAACCTTTGCCATCTAACTGCTTTATTTTCTTTGCCCAGTACACGCTTGCCAAAATGCCCGCAACAATACCGAGCAAACCCACAAACAGAGTAACAACTGGCTGATAAACTTGAGCAAAAGTAACGAAGGCAGAGCCTCCAGAGATCGCTGTAGCAATCGAAGCCGTTGTATCATTTAGATTTTTCATTATTTAATTGGTTCTGGTTCGGGTAATTTGCAATAATCTGAATCAGGAAACTTAGCACAATACCCTTTTAAGTACAAAGAATCATCACCCGAAAAGGTATGAATCCCCATCGGTGGTGGATAAACTGCAAACGCATCAAACTCTTTCGGAACTTCTGAATAAAACAAAATGTCAACCGCCCACATATCGCTTTGCTTTATGCAAATAGGTTTATCATCTTCTTTGCCCCATTCCAAACAAATAAATCCCAACTCTACAACTGCACAATCCACAAAAGAAGTGACTGCCTCCCCGTCGGGGTTGGTTGTGGTTTGTTCTATAAGTTTGCGAAGGGTTGCCCATTCGGCGGGGGTAAACTCGAATTTTAGAAAGGTCTTTGTCATTGCTTAAATTGTTGTAAGTGAGGCAAGTTCTGCGTTTGTTAGGCGGGTTGGGAAAATTACGGCTTGGTTAATTCCACTATTTAATAAATACCCAGGCGAGTCATAAGAGCCAACAGTTAATGCAGTCAATGAACCAACTGTCCCGCTTGAATCCGTGCCAATTTGTACACCATTCATATACAATGCAAAATCATTTTGTTTGTAGGCGAATGCGATTTTTTTGCGACCTACTGCGCCTATTGAACCAACTATACTGCATTGAATCGCTCCACTAATAAAATCCGCTTGAACAGTCGAACTCGTTAAATAAATATATGCCTCGCTTGAACTTCCCCTTAATAAAATTGCAACACTCCCACTTGTGTCTATCTTTTGTTCAAAGTTAAAATCCACAAACATCACCCCCTCCGTCTGCCCTATCAAACTACTAATACCCGTTTTGCTACAAGCATCCGCCACCCTTGTTGCGCTTGATGATGTGGTGGGGATGTAGGATGTGGGGTAAGATGATAAATCCTCATATTGTGCGCCCCAAATATAACAGGAACCCGCTGAATCGAAGGTTGTTCCGCTGGCGTTGGGGCATAACTCAATATACCCCGCGGATTGATTGGTTGTTGACATTGAAAAACGCCACCACCCGTTGCCATAATTTGTTGAAGTCGTTGTTATACTTGATGTTACAGTTGTGCAAACCCCATCCGAAAATCTAAAAATTGCATATTTTGTGCTTGGTTGCCCGTACGAAATTAAAATATAGTCGGAATCTACTTTTTTTGCAAAAATTGAAGCCGTGCAATTTGCGTTTCCGCTAAAAAATCTGTACCGCGTTTGTGTACTGCCTGAACTTGTTAATTTATCTGCATTTTGTGTGCCGTCGGGTGATGTTGTGTCGTTGGCCGTTACACTCAATGAGCCACTCCATTGCGTTATGTCCTCTGAATAAGTAGCGATATTCGTACTCTGCTTCTCCAACAACAAACTCGGACACCCCCCGCCCCCATTTTGGTAAGTTAATCGTGGAACATTTAGGCGGTCGGTAGTGGGGAAATAGGGTTTTAATGCGCCCGCATTTACTTGAATACCCCAAGCCAATACTGCGGACGCTTGACCGCTATTTAATCTTTTAATTGCTACGCTTGAAGCGTTGTCTGCGTTTACTTCAAATCTTTGCCATTCGCCCGTTAAAGTAACATTTTGTCCACTTGGAAGTTCCAAATAGATTTGTTTACCAATGTTTGCACCTTCGCCTTTCAAATAAACTGAGAAAGTATTTGCGCCATTGAATGATTGAATAGTGTAAACGGCTTGACCCGCACCCGCATAATTTAATCGGTCGGCGGTCGTTGTTCCATTT
>CAIOSU010000359.1 GCA_903861055.1 uncultured bacterium | reverse complement strand
ATATGGTTTGGGTATATACATCAATTTGGAAGAAGATGTTTTCTTGAATTTAGAATGCAAATACCATCAAAATTACAGGGTACTCAACCGCTTAAAAGTAACTGGCTACGACAGTGACAGCAGAGAAAGTTTATTGGCTAGTATTTTGGTAGCAGATACATGGGGATATTACTCTGATGGCGATTCAGAAATCTTTTTTAGAAATTCGCAGAACAAACCCATTCAGCAATTTTTCGACCTAGGTAAGCTAGCATTTTCTGCACAAATTGTGTTTACCCTGCATGATTCAGGTGGAAATGGCTACAGCCCTAAAAAGTTTATGGGTACGCAATAGTAACATTAAAAATTTTTAGGCGCCTTTCCATGCCCTCTGTCTCCGCTGCGCTTCGGCTTTACGGCGTTGCCGTAAGAGCTACACGGCGGTCATTGGGGCGCATGTCGATGTTACATGAATGTTTCGATCAAAATCGGATGTTGCGCCCCGAAGACCGGCGGGAAGTACGCCCGAGGCTTTGCTCGGGCTACCGGAGCGAAGCGCAGCCAAAGGGCGAGGCAAGGCGCCCAAATCACAAGAATCTGCCTTAAAAATTGTCTTAATTTCATTACTTTTGCCCCGTGAATTTTAACCGTAAACAACTTAGCGACGCCGAATTACTGAACATCTATAAGCGCTTGCTTTATCCGCGCATTATAGAAGATAAAATGCTTATTTTGTTGCGTCAAGGGCGCATCGGTAAATGGTTTAGCGGCATTGGACAAGAAGGAATTTCTGTTGGTGCCACCATGGCTTTGCACAGCGATGAATACATTCTTCCTTTGCACAGAAACCTCGGTGTTTTTACTACTCGCGATATTCCTTTCAAGAAACTTTTTGCCCAATGGCAAGGTAAAAAATCGGGCTTCACAAAAGGACGCGACCGCAGTTTCCACTTCGGAACCAACGAATACCATATTGTTGGAATGATTTCACATCTTGGTGCTATGTTGGGTGTTGCCAATGGTATTTCAACTGCCCACTTGTTGAACAATGCGGGTAAAATTTCTTTGGTCTTTAGCGGCGATGGCGGCACCAGTGAAGGCGATTTCCACGAAGCACTTAACGTGGCTGCGGTTTGGGGCTTACCAGTCATTTTCTTAATTGAAAACAATGGTTACGGTTTAAGCACGCCAAGCAACGAACAATTTAAATGCAAACAATTCATCGATAAAGGTATTGGCTATGGCATGGAAGCTTACCAGATTGATGGCAATAATATTTTAGAGGTTTTTCATAAAGTAACTGAACTTTCTGAAAGCATGCGCAAAGCGCCAAGACCCGTTATTTTGGAATGTATGACTTTCAGAATGCGTGGGCACGAAGAAGCCAGTGGTACCAAGTATGTACCTCAAGAATTATTTGATGAATGGGGTAAAAAAGACCCGATTTTGAACTACGAAAATTTCTTGTTTGCCGAAGGTGTTTTGAACGATAACTTGAAACAAAGCATTTACGATGAATTAAAAATGGGCATGGACGACGATTTAGCAGAAGTATTTGCCGAAGCTGAAATTGTTGCCGACACCCAAGAAGAACTCAACGATGTGTATGCACCTTACACTGCAGAAATTATTTCACCAGCAAGTGACAAACACAGCACCAAACGATTGGTAGACGCCATTTCTGACGGACTTAAACAATCTATGGAGAAACATTCAAATACCATTTTAATGGGACAGGATGTGGCTGAATACGGTGGCGTATTTAAAATTTCAGATAACTTTTACAAACTCTTCGGTAAAGGCCGTGTGCGCAACACCCCTATCACCGAATCGTCTATACTTGGCGCTGGATACGGCTTAGCCATTATGGGTTACAAAGCCATAGTAGAAATGCAATTTGGCGATTTTGTAACTTGTGGTTTTAATCAAATCGTAAACAACTTAGCCAAAAGCCATTACCGTTGGGCACAAGCTGCCGATGTGGTGGTACGCATGCCGACTGGTGCTGGCGTTGGTGCAGGACCTTTCCACAGTCAAAGCACAGAGGCTTGGTTTTTCCATGTACCAGGTTTAAAAATTGTATACCCTAGCAACGCCTACGACGCAAAAGGTTTGTTGTGTGCGTCGATTAACGACCCGAACCCTGTAATGTTCTTTGAACACAAAGCTTTGTACAGAAGCATAGAATCTGAGGTTCCAGACGATTACTACACTTTGGAAATTGGCAAAGCAAAAACAGTGCAATCAGGCGAGGAGCTTAGCATTATCACTTACGGTTGGGGCGTACAATGGGCCATTGATGCTTGCAAAGACTTGGGTATTGATGCCGAGATATTGGATTTAAGAACTTTAATGCCTTGGGACAAGGATGCAGTAAAAGCAGCTGTTGAAAAAACAGGGAAAGTGCTTGTATTGCATGAAGACACCATGGTTGGTGGCATAGGCGCAGAGATAGCAGCATGGATAGGCGAACATTGCTTTAGCAGTTTGGATGCACCGGTAAAACGTGTCGCCAGTTTGGACACCCCAGTGCCTTTGGCCAAAGACTTAGAAGATAATTTCTTGGCTAAAAAATATTTGAACCCTGCCTTGATAGAATTACAAGCTTACTAAGCTGAGCTTTCTGATGACTTATCTTAAGATAATCCTTTTTATCTAATTTCTTT
>CAIOSU010000358.1 GCA_903861055.1 uncultured bacterium | reverse complement strand
GCAATATTTTACCTGCTTACGATAAGGGTGCCGACATTTATGCTGATTTATTGCTTAAATTAGATGAAGCTGCCGTGGCCTTTAAAACCATGGATACTTCTATCGATCCTGCTATTGCTACATCCGATATTTTATTCCAGGGTAATACCACTAAATGGCGTAAACTAATAAATTCACAACGTTTAAAATTGTTGTTACGTCAGTCTGAGGTGTTTGGTGCAACAGCTCCAACAGCTCAATTGGCTAAAATTACAACCGATGGCGCTGGTTTTATTGGAGCCGGAGAAACAGCTAGTGTACAACCTAGCTATGCAACTATAGCGGGCCAACAAAACCCATTTTGGAATGCGTATAAAACCAACGAATTGGGTGCTACAACCGATGATTACAACAGAGCAAACAACTTTATTTTGACTAAATTTAGATCAAATAATGATGTGCGTTATAAATACGTATTCAGTGAGGCAACATCTCCGCTAGGTTCTTCTGATGCCCAAATATATTATGGGTATAACTTTGGCGAAAACGTACCCAACTCTGCACCAAAAGCAGCCAATTCATCGGCAGTTTCTGGTCCGGGTTTAGCTAAATCCAATACCCAAGCACAATGGTTATTTACGTCGGTAGAAAGTATGTTTTTACAGGCCGAAGCTATGGAAAGAGGTTGGTTAGCCGGTACAGCAAGTACAGCTTACACCAATGCTGTTACTGAATCATTCACGTGGTTGGGTGTAACCCAAGCAAATGCGGCATCTACCTATTTAGCGCAAGGCACTGCTTTTGTAAGCTATACGGCAGCTACCAATAAAATCAACTTAATTGTAATGCAAAAATACATGGCCTTAATAGGTATCAATAATTTTGAAGCCTATGTAGATTACAGACGTTTGGGTGTACCTACAGATTTGCCTTTATCAATGAACGCAAACATAGGTACCAATAAAGTTCCTGTACGTTTATTGTATCCGCAAGCAGAGTACAATTACAACGGAGCAGCTGTGGCCGCAGAGGGTACCATTTCGGCACAAACCTCTAAAGTATTTTGGGATAAAAACTAACCATTTAACGAAACAAATATGAAAACAACATATAAATTAGTGTTAAGCCTGGGCGTAATTTTCGCCCTTGGTTTAACCTCGTGTCTGAAAGATGACATGGTAGAAAGTCAGAAATACGGCATGATTAATTTGAATGCCAAAAAAATTGTAGAAATACCATCAAGTTCAACAAGATCTGAATCGATTGCCTTACCTATTGTAACGGACCCAACAGCTGTTAATACCACAGTACATTTAGCCGCTGAAGAGGTAGCTGCAGAAGATGTGAAAGTAACGATGAGTATAGCAGAAAGCGCAACCATGCTTGCTGCATACAATACGGCCAATAGTACCTCGTATACTTTATTACCCTCATCGTTATATACTTTACCCAACGGGTTGGATGTAACTATTGCTAAAGGTACAAAAGATGCCAACTTTACAATGAATGTTAAAACTACTGACTTCAATCCAGCCCTAGTTTATGCTATTTTTGTAAAAGTTACTGCGGTTGATAAAGCAGCTTATACCATTAGTGGCAATTTCAACTATAAATTACTTACCATTGCGGTCAAAAACAAATATGATGGGGTTTATTCCTATGAAGGTCAAATGTCGGGTAATTTTACTGGTTGGCTATACTCTCCCGATGCTTTCGTTTGGCCAGGTGATGTAGGCTTGGCTACTCTTGGAGCGAATAAAGTCGCAATATTAGACCGTTATTACACGTGGAGTTCTGGACAACGCAAGTTACCAGCTCTTTTTGGATCTGGTTATGGCTTTAATGCTTATGGTGGTAACGAGCCAGGACTCACTTTTGACTTGAGTACTAATGCAATAACAGCAGTAACAAATGACGCCACTGCACCCGCAACTATTTACACTCTGGATCCCACATATACTAATAAATACGATCCAGCAACCAAAACCATTGATGTCAGATTTAATTTGACTCGCCCTGCTAACGATAGGGGAGCACTTAAAATGACATTAAAGTTAGTTTACAAAAAAGTAAGATAATTTTTCCCTTTAGAAAAAACCCCCACCAATCGGTGGGGGTTTTTTTATGCCCAAAATTTTGCGAAAACAAAGTTTAACTACATATTATCGCCTTAAATCCAAAAATTACATGTAGCAACATACAATATATTTATCCGTTTTATTTGCAAGTGAATATAATTTAACTTTAACTTCACGTTAAATTAATCAACTAAATACACGGATTTATGAAAAAAGTACTACGCTACAGTTTAATTTTGTGCTTGCTGCTTGGG
>CAIOSU010000357.1 GCA_903861055.1 uncultured bacterium | reverse complement strand
GCAATGTCCTGTATATCGGGGTCTTGGTAGTAGTGAGCCAGTATAACCGCATTTTTCTCTTTTTTAAGTTTTTCAATTTCCGCAAACAAATCCAATGTTGGCTCAACGAAAGTATCCAAAAAACCGCGGCTTTGTAAATTGCTTTTTGCTTCTGCTAGGCTAAGGGCCATTTTATTATTATTAGTTTATTAAAGAGATTTCATCATAATCATTAAGGCTGTGCATTCGGTTGTAACTCACCTCTAATTTACTTGCTCGTTTCGTTATTCCAATCATTTACTACGCTATTAACAAGTTGTTAGGGGTAATTGGTTCTGTAAATCAAGCACTTTAATACGTTGTACACATAGTGTTGGTTTAAGATGGGGTTAATATAAAAATTACACACCCTAGTGGATAAGCCGTGGACAACCTGTGGGTAAAAAAGGGAAAAATAGGTTTGGTAAATAATAACTTTTAGCATGGCAAAACTCTGTTTTCTTATCCCCTTTCCATCCCCACGCTACTAACAAAAAACGAACCATAGATGTTAGTTTCTCGTTTGCTAATCACCTTATAAAACAGCCTAAAACCAAGTTTAAAATACTGCTATGTGTGTAACTTTTGTGCACCGATTATTTGTAAAGGTTCATATGCTCTATATACAATCGCACTTTTTCGTGCACTAGGTATTTAATAGAGATACCCTCATTAATACACTGCCTTATGTAGCTTGCAGAAATATCCATTTGCGGAAATGTGACTATATGTACGCTGGTTTCAAAATTTTCGGGCGCCTTCGGCGCAGGTGCATCAGGACGTTGATATACAAATACGGTATAGTGGCGCAAAATGGCTTCGTAGTTTTTCCATTTGGTAATATTGGCCAAGTTATCGGCACCCATAATAATGCTAAAACGGTAATTAGGTAACTTTTCGGCCAGGTACGCCAACGTATCAACGGTATAGCTGGGTTTTGGCAGCGAAAACTCAATGTTGCTTACCCGAAAGTGATCATTGTCTTCGGTAGCAAGTGTTACCAAATGCAACCTATCATATTCGTTTAGCATGCCCGCTTTGCTCTTTAGCGGGTTTTGTGGCGATACCACAAACCACGCCTGATCCATATCGGTATGCTCCACCAGTTGGTTGGCAATAACCAAGTGCCCCATGTGTATGGGATTGAACGAACCAAAAAACAAACCGATGTGCATGGTACTATATATAGTATGCCTACAAAGTTACGGAATTGTTTGCGGTGGGGGATAAGGAGGGATTTTAGAGGTACGGCTGACGATTTATGATTGAAAGATGAATAGGCAGCGTTTTGTTTGTAGGTAAATATTGGTTAATATGTTGGCTAGTGGTCCAGCGTTGTTTCCTCAAAGGCGGAAAGTAAGCAAATGCTTACGTCACATAACGAAAGAAGTACTGAATGCACTGGCGTCCCCGCTTGGGTATAAACTACTTTTGCTCCGCAGCCACTTTAGCTTGCACTTGCTCCCAAGTGCCGCCGTTAATTACATTGGTGTGACCGTTTTTTTCGAGGATGCTTTTGGCCTGACCGCTGCGGCTGCCGCTGCGGCAAAATAACACAATCTGCCCTTTACCTTCAAACTCAGCCAAGCGCTGTTCTACTTCGTTGAGGGGTATGTTTACAGAGCCCTCTACCGTGCCTTCGGCTACCTCTTCCGGGGTTCGTACATCTACCAAAAAGGCGTTCTTCAAATCAATTTCGCCTTGTTGCTGTGCCGCGCATGATTGCATGCCGAATACGGAGGCTACTATGGCCACCATTATTACTATTGTTTTCATAGGTGTTTGTTTTTAGTGTTGCAGTGTGGCCACGTAGCTCCACGGACCGCCGTTAATTACATTAAATATACCATTTTGCTGCAGAAAAGCGTGAGCCTGGCCGCTACGGCCACCACTAAGACAAAAAACCACAATGGGGTCTTTGCCCTTAAACTGTGCAAGCTCCTGCGGCAGGCGATCAAGCGGAATGTTAATAGCGCCTTTTACGCTGCCTCCGGCAAACTCGCTTGGGGTGCGCACATCTACCAAAAACGCGTTTCGGCTATTGATTGCATCTTGAAGATTCATAACTAGGTTTTAAACAGTTCATTAATTTAATCATTTCGCAAGCCATAGAGACTTAGTACTGCAAAGTTGGGAATGTAAAATGGCGCAAACGGTTACTTTTGTCACATAACGAAGGAAAGTAGAAAAAGAGATAGTGAAGCCTTACAAATCAATTG
>CAIOSU010000356.1 GCA_903861055.1 uncultured bacterium | reverse complement strand
TTACTATAGCCAATGAATCGCTTAGCTCGGTTATACCTACAGTTGCCTTATGCCGCATACCAATTCTTGACGGAAGCTCATTGTTATCAGAAACGGGAAGTACGCAACCAGCGGCAATAATTCTTAAGTCTGAAATGATAACTGCTCCATCATGCATGGGCGAGTTTTTTTCGAAAATACTTTCCAAAAGTTTACTGCTTACTAAGCTATCCATTAACACGCCAGTGTTTGCATAAAACTGCAGTCGTGAAGATTCACTTAAGACCAATATAGCGCCTGTCCCTTGTTCGCGCATGTGCTCCGCCGCCGCCACAATGCTTTTAATAATTGGATAGTATTCGGCTTCCTTTCTGTTGCTTTTCGAAAAAATACGTCTCAGTGAGAACCCTTTGCGTAATATGCTTCCACGGCCAAGATAAATGAGAAACTTTCTAACTTCGGGTTGAAAAACTATTAAAAGTGCTATAACACCCACTTCAATAAACTGCCCCAATATGCTTGCCAGTAATCGCATTTCGAGCAAGCCCACCAAAAACCAAACAAAGTATACCAATACTAAGCCCAAAAATATATTTAGGGCCAAACTGCCTTTCAGTAATCGGTATATCTGATAAATAAGCAAGCCTACCAGAAATATATCCAGCAGGTCGGCAAAACCAATTTCCAGAAAACCAATCTTTACGAAAAGGTATAACAAGCGCACAGGGTTTGTGCAAATATAGCTTAGTAAGCAGTAATTAATAGTCAACCACTAGCTATAAGTGCTATAAAGTAACAATTCGCTACACAAAGCACTGGCCTTCGCCCCTATATGTGGGTGCAGTGCCGGTTATTTTGCCATTGCTTACCAAATACAAATCTTTAAATCGTTCGCAAAGCTCACCGGCCTTGCTATGCCGCAAGTATACTGGGTCGCCTAGGTGTAGTATTTCAGGCCCATTGTATAATATAGGTGTCTGTACTTCGCCAGCACCTTCTTGGTCAAGCAGTGAGGCTCCAGTAGGCAAATATGGCACCGGAAGTTTGTCTTTGCCTGCAGCACCCGAAGCGGTATATCCGCCACTGTGGCAGGTGTATAAGTTTGGTTTTGGCTGGCGCACTATTTCTACAGCATAAGCTGCGCTTGGGTAGTGTCGAAAGTTGGTATAATGATCGAACAAGCCAGAGTTATACAAACCCGACCCAACGGTTACCTCGGTTACCCAGGGTTCCTGTATGGTCCATTCAAGACTGCCTGTACCGCCGCCGTTTACTAACGGAAGTGTGGCACCCGCATCTCGCAAAGCCTGTACCGTGTCTCCGCGACGTTTGGCAATTTCCTTTACCGAGCGGTTTTTTAGAAAACGGATAACATGGTTCATGGCATTTTTACCGGGCCAGTTGTCGCCTACTCCTGCTATTTGGGCTTCGTAGCCCATTACACCCATTAAATTTAGGTTCGAACAACTTTTTATAACGCTCCATAAAGCCAGAGCATCTTCTTTGCCTCTCACACTGCTGCGCCATACACCAAAGTGCAAACCAGGGTAATCGCTGCTCATATCCAAGTCAATACAAATTGGTATGGTTACACCATTGGCTTTGCCAATTTTATCGAGATGGGTAACATGTTCGGGCAAGTCCACCATGAAAATGATGGTTTTACCTTTTGCTATCTCTTTACAAGCCTGTACTACTTGTTCGGCATGCCACGATGGGTAACCAATTAAAAGGTCATCAAAGCCTTCTTGGCTAAGCCATACAGCCTCGAGCGTGGTGTAGCACATTATGCCTTGATAAATCGGGTCAGCAGCCAATGTGCGTTTCAACAGCTCTTTGCAACGAACTGATTTGGATGCGATTCGAATGGTTTTATTACCAGCCCGTTTCGCTATCTGTTTTATGTTTTCGTCAAACAAATCGAGGTCAACAAAGGCATAGGGAAATTGAACCCCATTAAAAATATTACGGTAATAACCGTAAGTGCGCTCAAATCCACTCATTTCTTGCTGCTATATGCAAAGGTACGTTTGTTCAATTCTTCTTCGGTAAACTCAACTGGCGCTGCGCTAGTATCAATTTGCCTTTCTTCAGGGTTTTTAAGTAGTTGCTGTGCAAGTTCCTTAAACTTGGTTTGGAAAGCTGCCAAGGTCCATTGCCCATAAGGGGTATGCCCTCCCTCATAGCACTGCACTTGGTACTCTTCAAAGGTAGTAATATAGCCGCAGTAGGCATTGGAGTAGCTGCAAATAATTACCTCGCTTACTCCTCTTTGGGCCAAGTTATCCAATACCGTTTGCCGAAGTCTTTTGGCAGCGATGGTCGTTATTTCGCCAGGAACTGCCACAAAAGCTACTTGACCCAGTGTTACAATTTGTAGGGGCAATGTTTGCGGGGTCCAAGGCTTATGGTCTAAACCGCCCGACTTGTGAAACACCTTGAAATACTTAATCGTAGGATCAATAAAAGCAGGCACAATAAAGCCAGTTACATTTCGAGTACCCAATAATCTCCGATCGCCCGTTTCAATCAATATCTTTTTGGGGCCTTGTATGCGATACTTTTCATGTATTTTGGTCCGTTCGGCTTTATTTACAAACATGGCGCGAGTGTAATCATATACTTTTACCACCGCTGTTGCAAAGTTGGCAACAGCCACTAGTATTGGTGCCATGCCTGGTCCTTCGGTAGTGCCTTTAAAAAAGGCCACCCCGTGGCATGATAGAAACGTTTTTGCTTGGGGGTTGTTGGTAAATTCTAGGTCGGGGGTAATATTGGCAAAGTTGGCATGCGATAGTGCATAATCTATACCTAAAGCTATGGATTCTCCGTTTTCCTTAGCCAGTGCGTTTAGTTCTTTAGCTTTTTCAAATTGCAGTTTGCCATTGTATTTCGCCGACTCTATATCGTCTTCAAACTTACCTCGGGTCCATTTTTTCTTTTTGTCCCATACATAGTTAGGTGTTACATCTCCTGTAGCTTTTTGCGCAAACACGCTAATATAGTCAGGGTTTTCATTGTGCATTTCTGCCTCCAGAAATGTAGATGCATATCCCTTGTTGTCGGCATTTATTTTAGTGTTGTCATTGTGTATGCTGGTGGTGTGCACACCAAAAAAGTTGAAACTACCTATTGGCTTACCATCAATGCCATCTACCCTGAACAAATGCATCTCTCGGTCGAGGGCTAGGTGGGCATCTTTCTCACTTACTTTGGCCACTTCAGGGTTTTGGTTGTAAGCTTTCACTGAGCGGTTAATGGCCACATCAATATCGGTTGCAAAGCTACCTTTGGCAAAACTTATTTTGGCTGGTCTCATTTTACCCTCGGCCTCCACAATGGCGCTTACTATGCCATCAACTATATTTTGGTATACTTCTGGCACAAAACCTGGTACGGCAATATTGTATAGCCCGTAGTGCGAGTATCCACCGGGCCCGCTGTGGGTATGTTGTGCGGTAAGAAAAACATTATCAGGTTCAAACTCCAAATCGGCGTGGTGCCGTTTGAGTTTTTTCATTACCCCGCGCTTAATGGAAATAGTAATAAAAGCTATTTCGGCATTTACGAATGCAATTTTGCGTTTGGTGGTTAAATCCCTAACTACGAAGGCCCTTGCATAAAGTGCGGTTTCTACACCCTTAATGCGGTTATGGAACATACCATAACCCATCATGCCTACATCTTTTTTGAATGCGGTAATATCTGCTTTGCCAGTGCCTACTTCGTACATAGTTGCGCGCTTAACTCGTTATTGTTTTTCGAAAACTAGGCCCAATTTTCTAGTGATAACTATATTAACTATGAGCGTGGCAGATGGCAAAAAGTTGCCCGCCGCCAACAATAACATAGTTATCGAACTAATTTAAGGCTTTTGTTCTACTAAAACAATCAACAAGTAATAAGGGCAACTAATTCCTAAAACTGGTATGCAACCTGAAAGGTATAGTTACGTGGGGCTTCCATAAAGGCTGGGCGTAAAGTATATTGGTTGTTAGTAAGATTCTTTACAATAAAAGAAATCTTTGCATCGTCGGTAATATTATATGCTATGCGGGCATCTAAAACTGCTTCGCCTTTATCGTTTTCTTTCCGATAACCCGATACGTTGTTGATACCAAACTGCCCGATGTTTTTCATAAAACTGAAGTATGTACCGGTAATACCAAGGGTTATCTTTTTGTAAGTG
>CAIOSU010000355.1 GCA_903861055.1 uncultured bacterium | reverse complement strand
TTTCAGGGTGTCCGGCCCTTCCCATTTAACCGCCATCCCGTAAGTCCCTTCACTATAATGTAAGCTCAAAAAGCGCCACTCCTCCCCTTCTGGCACCGTAATGTTACCACCTGCCATTATAGTATGCTGCAACGTATCGCCAACCACACTTTGAGCATACGAGCTACTTGCTGCAAATAATAGCACAGACAAGCAAAACATATATAGGAAAGTGCATTTCATTTTAAACAGGCTGCAAGATAACAAAGTGCCTTTGAAAAGCGACAACAAGAAAAATTTATTTAACGGGGTAAATTACATTTCCAAGAGCTTGGAAAACACAATCAAAACACTTGTGAGGTATAGTTGTAACACCATATCAAAAACTCATCACACGCCCTCAATTAAGGTCCAAGCCTCGGGTTTAGCATCGAAATAATTTTTCGCTTTGCCCCAAACTTGCTCAAACAACTCTGATTCGCGGTAGTTTTCTAACGCTTCTTCGCTTTCCCATTCGCTGATAGTGAAGAATACGTTTTGCTTGGTGGCATCGCGGAAAACCTTAACACTATTGCAGCCCTCGAAAGCCGCAATGCGGCTTTGGGTGGCGTTAAATATGCCAATAAAATCGTCCGCCGCATCAGGGCGAAAGGTCATTTTCACAATCCTAGTAATCATATAAACTCAATTAAAATCTGGTCTCCGTATGTAAGCCCAAGCAAACTGGCCGCTTGCCCGCCATTAATGGCTATCTCTAAATAGCCTGCGGTATTGAAAATACACAATTTTTCGCCAAACGGAACTTCATAGTAAAACCTGCTTATCTCTTGTATCCGCTCCCTGCGAAACTGAATTACGAAAGTGCGTCCGTTACGTCTTTGCTCAAACATTTCGCGGGTAACATTGGTCACTACGTTCTTAAACGAATCGATATACAACACCGCACCTTTAATAGACGACGGCTGCACTTGCGGCCTTAAGGCTGTAATCCGCCTAATCTCCTGCACGGGGCGACCAATCTCGCGCAATGGCTTACCCGAGTTGATAAAGGCACACAACTTAGCATACAATTCACTTAAACCTATTTTGCCCGCACGTTGTTCTTGAGCTATGGTAGGCTCAAAAGTCAGTTCAGGTTCAATGTCGAATGCGAGGCTAAACAGCCCAGTATCGGCACCCAGAAAAAAGTGATCGTTATGTTGAATGGCCAAAAAACGGGAGGCTTCGTCGGCCTCATCGTTTATGCTAACAATGTGGATAGTACCTTTAGGGAAATGATGATAAGCGCTGCGCAGCGCAAAAGCCGCTTCAGAAAAGTTACCTTGGGCAATATTGTGGCTCACGTCCACCAAGTGTACGTCGCCGCAAGCCTTTAAAATAGCGCCCTTAAGCGCCCCAGCGTAAAAATCGCGGTAGCCAAAATCGGTAATAAGGCTTACGGTGCGCGCCATTGAAAAATTGTATATTTTAGAGTATCACAGCAAAAATAGATAAAAAGTTGAGCGAGGTTATTATAAATATCGACGGAGTGAACCCATTAGCGTTCTATGGAGTGAACAACTCGAAGCTAAACCTATTAAAAAAGGCATTTCCGAAGCTAAAAATCGTATCGAGGGGCACCAAAGTGAAGTTGGCCGGAAACGAAGAAGACATACAAGAGGTGCAGAAGAAGATAAACCTGATGCTGAGTATGTTGGAGCGGGAAGGACACTTAAGCGACACAAGTGTAGAGGAAATGCTGAGCGAGGAGCAGAACTTTGAGATAACGGAGCCTAGCGGCACGCGCGAAGTACTGGTGCATGGCCGAAACGGCCTGCAAGTAAAGCCCCGAACCATGAACCAAAAACGCATGGTGGAGGCGAGTGAGCGTAGCGACATTGTTTTTGCCATAGGGCCTGCCGGAACGGGTAAAACATACACGGCTGTAGCATTGGCAGTACGGGCGCTCAAAAATAAGTTAGTAAAGAAAATCATCCTTACCCGCCCAGCGGTGGAAGCTGGCGAGAGCTTGGGCTTTTTGCCCGGCGACTTAAAGGAAAAGATTGACCCATACTTGCGCCCACTATATGATGCGCTGGACGATATGATTCCCATAGAGAAGCTGAACTACTACATGGAAAACCGTGTGATTGAGGTGGCACCGCTGGCGTTTATGCGCGGCCGTACCCTCGATCATGCCTTTATAATACTGGATGAGGCGCAAAACACCACGCACTCGCAATTAAAAATGTTCCTTACCCGCATAGGGCCATCGGCTAAGTGTATGATTACGGGCGACCTTACGCAAATTGACTTGCCGCGCAACCAAGAGAGCGGCCTGCGCAGGGGCATTAGCCTATTAAGCGACATTGAGGGTATTGATGTGGTTTACCTAAACGAGCACGACGTTATCCGCCACAAGTTGGTGAAACAGATTATACAAGCCTACAACAAAGACGCCGAAGCCAATGGCGACCTAGGTAATGACAACTTGAGGAGCAAGAATAATGGGAAGCGGAGGGATTAGGTTTTGGTTGATGGTCCATTGTCGATGGTCCATGGTTAGTTATTTGGGGCAATACTCGTCCTCACTGTAAGCGAGGATGATTTAACACCAAGCTTGTAGCTCGCGCGCAACAGGTATTTGCCCGCATCATGTGCCGAGCTGCAAGCTCGCAGTTATTAAATCCTCGTTGGAAACGAGGACTAGTTATGGGACTAGTTATACTCCAATCCGTGTTCAACAAATCATCAATAACCTCAACTGCCCGGCTTTTTCAATGGGTGCACGGTGCACACAAGGCAACACGGGGCTATCGGGATGATCGACGGCCAAACGCCAGAGGTTACCCACGCCCAAGCTGACAGGCTGGGCATTGGGCAGAGGTTGATAGTGTAAATCGAAGAAATACTCGGTTAAAAACGCTTCGAAACCATCTTCTGCGCCATCATACAACTCTTTGAGCGCTGCCCGTATTTCGGGCACCAGTACCTTCTGCACACATTGCGCATTGGGTATTATTTCGCTTGGCTCGCCGCAATAAGTGCACAAAAAGGTAGCAGTCGGTATGGGTGAGCGGTCCACATGAAAAGAATATACATCGGTTGGGAAAAATGGAAAGTCCTCGTCCCTATCGTAGTACTCAATTACGTTCAGCACCGGCGATGCGCCGTGCGCTTCCAACAACTGCCAATCATTTAAAATAATGTCGCAGGCCAGTTGCCCTTGCTCGCTCAATTCCAGCGCCAGCAGTTGGCTTTGTTCCACCACGGTTACATTCCCGTTGCGTGCTATCTTCGCTACAATCTCCTTAAAATCCCCTATCAACTCACGCTCCCAGCCAATGGCGTTGATTGCCCCTTGAAATGGGGTAGCTACCAAATCTTGGAAATTGGTGACGTGGAGGGTTTGGGATTGGGTTACGCTTGTCATGTTGAGTGCAAGTATACGGGAAACCAAGATACCGACACGAACCGATTATCATTATATTTGTGTAATACAACCGCTGCGTCGGATATACAAACCCCACGCCATAAAGCTGTGGATTTACAATCTACTAGTTTACGAAACCTTAAAAGAGCACTGTTACCAAATAGACTGACGACTATTTTAGGGATTGACAACTCAATGCAAATCTTGCTCGTGAGATTCCAAGATCCGAATGGGCGGTGCAAAGTCCTGTAAGGACTATAGGTTGGTAGAAATAAGCAAGCTCTCAATTTGAGGTAGTCCTGTAGGGACGACACCTCGCTTGTTGGGTAACATCCCTATGGGATTTTTTAATTTAGGGTTCATTCTTGTCTACCAACATTACATCCCTAAAGGGATTTATCTCGCCCAAGGCGTGACGGAATGACCATACAGTGAAAATGCAACTGGTTATTAATCAACCAATTACATTACCACAAACCAATACAAAACGTTAATAATCAACCAATTACATCTTTGCGTCTCATCAACATACCCAAGCGCTACAATCCGCTCCAGAACTCACTTCCTGCACGACAAAACCCTTCCTTTTGTTGGAATCAGAATTTGCAGAATTAAAGAATTATAGAATTTACTCAAAATGCAAACCCGCATCAAACCTCACTTCCTGGACGACAAAACTGTTTGGTCGATGGTCGATGGTCGATAGCTTGCCTCGTTTCAAACGAGGGTCCATGGACTGCTGCAAAACCTATTGACCTATAAACAAATCAACCAATAACCAACTCGCAAACCTCATAAAATCTCACTTCCTGGACGACAAAACTGTGGTAAGTGGAGACCTTTCTTCGTGGCAGGGGATTACCGCGAAAAGCAGTGAGAAAAGTAGCCACAGGCCATTGGAAGGCTTTGGGAACCGCAACATCAAGTAGGCCTTCGCAATGACGCTCCATTTGTGAGGTAATAGATTACAAAACCAATATACAACTGTCACTAAAGCTCACTTCCTGGACGACAAAACCACCAACTTGCCCATCCTATAAAAAATCCATCGACCATGGACCATGGACTATGGACCATTCACTATCTTTACACCCAATGCTCGATACAGACAAATTTTGGATAAAAGACCTGGTGAACATCTGCGCCCGCAAAGGGTTGCGGTATGTGGTTTTTTCGCCGGGCTCGCGGTGCGCACCGCTGGTTATTAGCTTCAACCAGCACTCGGGCATCAAGTGCATAAGCATTATCGATGAGCGCAGTGCGGCGTTTTTTGCCCTCGGCATGGCACAGCAGTTGCAGCAGCCCGTGGGTTTGGTGTGCACCAGTGGTTCGGCTACGTTAAACTATGCCCCTGCAGTAGCCGAAGCGTTTTATAGCAAGGTGCCTTTGGTGTTGTTTACCGCCGACCGCCCCAACGAATGGATAGGCCAGGCCGATGGGCAGGCCATCAGGCAGTTCGAGATATACCGCAACTACATCAAGAAAAGCTACGAGCTACCCAACGATATTAAAAACGACGATAAACTTTGGTACAGCAACCGTATGGTGAGCGAGGCCATGAACGCCGCCATGATACCCGATATGGGCCCAGTGCACATCAATGTGCCACTTAACGAGCCGCTATATAATCTTGCCGAATACGAAAACTACGACGAGCCGCGCATTATTGACAGCACGCCTGTAAAACATTACCTAAGCCCCGAGGCCGAAGAACGATTGGTAAAAAGCTGGAACCAATACCAACGCATACTCATTGTTGCTGGCTCGCTTACGCCTGACCATAGGCTGCAAAGCTTAATAAACCGCATTAGCGATAAAGGCTATGTGCCCGTGCTGGCCGAAATAACCAGCAACCTGAACGGCCCCAACCTAATAAAGGTGCTAGACCCTGCGCTAGAGGTAATACCGAAGGACCAAAAAGAGATCTTTCAGCCTGATTTACTGATAACCTTTGGTGGGGCGGTAGTTTCCAAAAAACTAAAACGATACTTGCGCCAGTACCAACCCTTGGAGCATTGGTACATTGACGAAAGTGGCGACCATACCGACACGTACCAAACGCTTACCAACGTTATACGCCTGCACCCCGCCGACTTTATTGAAATGATGCTGGACGGTGCTACCATGCCCAACCCCGACTATTGGCGCCTATGGCAACAAGCCTACGACCGCTCGCTGGACAGGCACGAGGAAATACTGGATTCGGCACCCTACTGCGACTTGTTAGTATTCGACCGAATACTAAAACACTTACCAGAAGGCACCAACCTACAACTAGCTAACAGCACCCCGGTGCGCTATGTCGGTTTGTTCGATACCAATAAGCTCCTCAATGCCACTATTAACTGCAACCGCGGCACTAGCGGCATTGATGGCACCGTGAGCACTGCAGCAGGTGCTGCCTATGTAAATGGTAAACCCACTACGGTAGTTACGGGCGACCTCTCGTTTCTATACGATAGCAATGCGCTATGGAACAAGCACCTGAGCGGCAATTTGCGCATTATCGTTATCAACAATGGCGGGGGCAATATTTTCCGTATTATACCGGGACCTGCAGGGTTGGGCAAAGAGATATTGGAAACCTTTTTCGAAACCAAACATGATGTCGAAATCGGCCATATTGCACAAGCTTTCGGCATTCCTTATTACATTTGCGATAGTTTGGAAGGGCTGGAACAAACATTACCTGCATTTTATGGTTTACAAGATGGGAAGTGTGCCATATTGGAAGTAAAGACCCCAAACGAAACGAGTGCAAACATTCTTAAAAAATACCTCAACATATAATAAGCATGAGCGAACGTAAGTGGACCACCATTAAAGAGTATAACGAAATCCTGTTCGATTTTTACGAAGGTATTGCCAAAATAACCATTAACCGCCCGCGCTACCGCAACGCATTTACGCCGCAAACCAATCAAGAAATGATTGATGCGATGTACATTTGCCGCGAAAACCCGGACATTAACGTAGTGATACTAACGGGTGCTGGCGACAAGGCTTTTTGTAGCGGTGGCGACCAAAACCTGAAAGGGGTTGGTGGCTACATGGGCACCGACAAAGTACCGCGCCTAAACGTGCTCGACCTGCAAAAAATGATACGTAGCCTACCTAAACCTGTAATAGCCATGGTAAACGGCTATGCCATAGGTGGTGGCCACGTGCTACACGTAGTATGCGACCTTACCCTAGCCAGCGAAAATGCCATTTTTGGCCAAACAGGCCCTAAAGTAGGTAGCTTTGATGGTGGCTTTGGCTCATCTTTCTTAGCGCGCCACGTGGGCCAAAAGAAAGCCCGTGAG
>CAIOSU010000354.1 GCA_903861055.1 uncultured bacterium | reverse complement strand
TGGCTACCTTAAAGAAATGATATCGGGGCTGCCTGCTCTGCAAGACAGCCTTACCGGCCATTGGTATCAATTACCTTTGCGTAAAGGGGAGGAGGGAAACTACCTAGAAAGCTCTTGCACGGCTATGTTTGCCTACGGCATATTGACCGCCCAAAAGCTGGGAATTGTAACCGGTGCCGAGTTTACCAAAGCCGTGGATAGGGCTTACCAAGGTTTGCCTGAGCACAGCTTAGTGCCCGTAAGCGGCGGCTATCTCACTACCCAAAACGTTTGCAAAGGCACCTGCATTGGCGACAGCCAATACTACTACGCCCGCAAATCGCAGCAGGGCAAACCTTATGCGGTGGGTATGTTTATGCAATTTGGGTTGGCGTATGAGCGCAGCAAAGGGCTTCGATAGTTTGTTAACCTAAATTTCACAGCCACATATTTCATTAGTTCTTGAATAATGGGTAATTATACCTGTTCAATTATTCAACTAATTTTTTATGCGCGCTATCTTCCTCAGTATTGCTTGTTTGTTGGCATTAGCTACCCAAGCCCAAACCGATTCCATTACCTCTATTGCCATATTGGGCTGCCACCGGCAAGATTTGCCCGCGCCAACCATACCTTATTTGGCCAATACTATTAAGCCCGATTACAGTGTGTGGGTGGGCGATAACGTATATGCCGATACCGAAACCGACCCCCAACACATACAGCGCCAGCTAGAAGTACTGCTCAACAAAGATGGCTTTAAGCAATTGCGGGAAATTTCGAAGTTTATGGTTACTTGGGACGACCACGACTATGGCCTAAACGATGCCGGTAAAGACTACATCTACAAAGAAGAAAGCAAGCAGATACACCGCAAGTTTTGGCAACTGGAAAACGAGATAAGCACCGACCAAGACGGTATTTATTACGCAAAGCTGGAAAAACAACCCAATGGCAAAGTAGTGCAATTTATTATGTTGGATGGCCGCAGCAATCGTGAAAACCCATTGAAACCTTTTAGCGATGCCTTCGGAGAGAACCAATGGAAGTTTATTCAGGAACAACTCAAGAAGCCTGCCGATGTGCGGTTTATCGTAAACGGATACCAAATGTTGCTGAAACGCCCTACTCGATGGGAGGCGCTAGTAAAGCTGGGCCGCAGCCGCAAACGCTTATTGAATATTATTAATGAAACAAACGCCCAAAACATTCTCTTCATTACTGGCGACCAACATTATGTTGAGGTGCTTAAAAGCCCTTGGAATGCTGGCTATCGCACCTTTGAGATAATGGCCGCTGGTATAAACAATACTGAGCGCCCAGGCTTTGCCCGGAATCGGGTTTCAGGGCCAGATGTTACCGTGCATTCAGCACCTGTAATTGAAGTACACTGGGCTGCCGACCCTTACATCGTTTTCAAAAACTATGATGTAGAAGCCAATCGTGTAAACTCGGAGTATAAGTTTTTGCTCAGCGATATTAAATGGAGAAAGTAATATAAAAAATGGCCGCTTTCAATAGTGAAAGCGGCCATTTTTTATGCTATTTATTTGACAAACTTACTTCACTACCACACGTCTAATGCTGGTGCCAGTCTCGGTGATAAGCTGCACAAAGTATATACCTTGCGCTAGGTTAGCGTTACTGACATAGAAGCTTTGTGCCCCTGTTCTTACATCAAACGCACGGGTATCAACCACTTCGCCCAAGGTATTTACCAACTTCATAGTGATAATCTCATTGTTGTTCGCAGTTAATGATAACGTAAACGAACCATCATTCGGGTTAGGATAGATGTTCCAATCGCTGGTTTCGATAGTGGCAAAGCCGGTAGCAAGGAAATCTCTACAAGTGGTGTCTTTGCAACCATAAGCATCTGTAACTACTACACAGTATACATCTTCGGCTGTTGGTGCATAAAACTGATTGTTGGCACCAGGTATAAGCGTATACGTTGGCGGTGTACCATACCATTGGTAACTCATGCCTGCAGGCGCGGCGTATAAGGTACTACCTGTTTGCGTGATAGAAGCAACTGGCGCGGCTAATACAGTAATAGAGTCGCGACAGGTGGTACTACCTGCTGAATTGGTAAGGGTCAGGTCGAAGTAATAAACTCCAGGCCCAGGATAGCTAATGTTGTGCGCCCCTGGTCCAGTAGCTGTTGGAGGCGTGCCACCAAAGAAATTCCAACTTAGCGTAAAACCGGGTCCACCAGCATAGGTAAATATGGCTTGGTCGTATTCACATATTTCTCGGTCATATTGTATGTTGCATGGCACTGGATGAGCTTTACAATTGATAGGGAAACAGATGGTAGTATCCTTACAATAGTTTTGCATGCCATCATCAACAACAAAGGTCAAGCACATCAAGGTGTCTGCAGGCGATGAAGGAATATAGCTACCCGAAACCGTATTTAAACCAGCCACCAGCGTATATGGATTCGCTGCATTAAGTACTCCAGTTCCCCCATTTTGCACCTGTAGGTTACCACAACCGTTAATTTTGAACTCAAAGTTAAACTTAGGCCCTACTGCGGTTTGTTCGCACCAAATAGAGTCGCTCACAAAATTGAAGTAACAACAAGCCGAATCTGGTGGGCATGGAGGTAGTGTTACGCAAACCGTATCGGTAAAGCAGCATAGTAGTTCAGTTCCTGTAGAGTCGTAAGCATCTAAATGTGCCCTAAAGCATAATGTATCACCTGCTGTAGCGCCGTAAATGGTAGTGCTCAGCGGTATTGAAGTATCGCCTGTGGCAATAGTAGTATATACCAAGCTCGGTGCAAATGGTAAGGCCAAGAACGGAGGAAGAATGTTTAAGTTAACCTGCGTGACAGCTAAGGTTGAATTATTTACTATTCGGTAATCCAGTACATAGTTGCCAGCTGGGTCGCAGTAGATAGAATCAACAATGAAAGTGCCACAAAGAGAGGTGTCGCAATCAGTAAGTGTCAAATCAAGCAAGCCTGTAGTATCGGTACAGCCGAAAGTATTGGTTACTTGCACTGAGTACAATCCATTTAGCGTTGCAGCATAGGTTGGGTCTGTTGCACCTAGTATTGGCAAACCATTCAAGAACCATTGATGCGAAGCACCGTTTGGTGCATGAATAATAAACGGACGGCAAGTATCCAAGCAACCTTCATAGAACGAGCACAGGTCTGGCAATGGATTTACGGTTACGCAATATTGCGTTTGGGCGCTGCAACCATTAGTATCAATGGCTTCAACGGCATAGCAACCACCTTCCGTTACCACAATCGTGTCGTTCACTTCGCCAGTGCTCCAAAGGAAAGTAACGGTGGGGTCGGGGTGGGTAGCTACCAATGAAATGGTGGTGCCGTTGCAAACCGTTGTAGGCCCCAATGGAGTAATAGCTGGCGGCACAGGCGCTGCGTTTACTGTTACCACATAAGGCAACGATGTATCGCCACAACCAGTTGTGGTATCGGTAACAAATACTTGGTAAGTATAAGTACCTGCAGTTACTGGAGTAAAGAAGATAGATGAATTGGTGCTACCGTTGTTCACCACATCTGTAGTTATCCAACTGTAGGTGAAGTTAACGTTGTAAGTAGTATAAAGCAGGATATTACTACCCAAGCATATTTCGTTGCTTTCGTTGTTTTGGATATTGGCGGGAGGGCCGTTATTCACGATAATACGAATGAAGGTGCTATAAGGGCAGCCGCTACCATCGGTAAGGGTAACTGAGTATATGCCAGTAGTTGTTACTGTTGTTGAATCATTTGTTGAGCCGTTGCTCCACAGATAGCTGCATCCAGCGCAAGTTGGCGCCACTAGCAATACTGAGGTGCCAGCGCATACAATCGTGTCAGGGAAAGCGGTTATACTGCCCGAAAGGGTAGGAGTATTCACGGTTATTGGGTTTACTACCGTATCCTTACAGCCAAAAATATCGCTTACAATTAACGTTACGGGGTATACACTCGGGCTTCCATAAGTATGGTTCGGGTTTTGGTTAAGCGAGGTTCCGGCATCTCCAAAGTTCCAGTTCCAAGCGTTAATGCTTGCAAAAGAAGCATCGGTAAAGCCAACAGGGTTGTTTAGGCAATTGGGGCTGGTGGCCGTAAATGCGGCTGTTGGCCCAGCAGGCACTACTACATTTATCGTATCAGCGGTGCTGCAAGAACCATTGTTAATGGTTAAAATAACAGAGTATGTTCCAGCACTAGCATAAGTATGACAAGGGTCTTGCAGGGTTGAGAAGTTTCCATCGCCAAAGTTCCAATTCCAATTGGTAATGTTATTGCCAGCTGTGTAGGTGCTCTTGTCGGTGAAGCAAACTGGTGCGCCATCGCAACCCACGACTATATCAAAGTCTGCAGCCAAAGGTATTTCAATATGTGCGGTATCGGTCAAGGTACAGAAGCCAGTGCCTGCTGCATTGGGAACATTGCCCGTTAGAGATACCAAGTAAAACCCGGCCATGGCATAGTAATGGCTAGGACTAGTTAAGCCAGATGTGGTAAAGTCGCCAAAATTCCACGAAAACGAACTACCACTTACCGAAGTATTGGTAAACGCTACAGGGTTACAACCCGTGTGGGTGAAACTGATACTGCCATTGGGTTGACAAGTAGTTCCACCACCACCGGAACAGGTTATTTCGGAAATAGTGATAACGTTTGAAGTGGCCGTACAGCCATTGGTTATATCTGTAACTACCACAGAGTAGCTGCCGGGCGTGCTGGCAGTGATACATTGCGTTGCTCCAGAAGGTGACCATGAATAGGTATAGTCAGGATTGCCTAAAGCGCACAACGTTGCGCTATATACATCGCCAATACAATATACCCTAGGGTCGAATGAGCTGATACTGGCAGTTGGGCCAGATACGTAAGTAACATTGTATTGAGATTTACCAGAGCATCCATTGGCATTTGTTACGGTAACTTGATATAGGCCATCTTGGGTAATGGTAGTAGGGTTTAATACCGAAGAATATCCGCTGGGGCCCGACCAGTTTACTGAAGTAAACGCACCGCCAACAGCTTGTAACTGAGCTGTTCCGCCAGCACATAGGCTACCAATTGGGTTTACAGTTGGCGTCGGCGCTGGGTTAAGGGTAACTACTATATTGCTAGTTTGCAAACCACCACATACATTCACCGAAAGGGTAACCGTAATGCTAGAAGGAGCATTGTTCCCAAACTCAATAGATGTTGATGCGCTGCCTGGTGACAATATGGCGCCGGCGTTGGCTGGGGTTAAGCTCCAAGCGTAGGTAGTGCCAGGTGGATATAAGGTAGGTGTTGAGTATGTACTTGTAGCGTTGGCACAAGCACTTGCAGGGCCCAAAAGCACTGGTGGCACTGGCGTGAACGGATAAATATTCTGCAAAGTGGTATCTGAAGAGCAGAATGGGGAATTAGGCGCTTTTTGGTATGCTTGTATCGAATATGGCCCAGTAAGATTCCAAGTTACGGTAGTGCAATAGCCAATAGCAGTTGCTGGAGTGCCACCGGCGATTATCCAAATAATATCGGGGTTGGGTGCGGTGCAATAAGATAAGGTGCTACCCGGGCAAATAATAGTGTCGCCTGTTATTACCGGTGCTAATGGTGGCGCTACCACTTTTATCTTAAAATAAGCGGTATCATTACAAGCATCGTTAGGGTTTACAGATGTTGCTGTTACTATGTAATTTCCCGGCAAATTGTTCCAGCTAATGTTTGCCGAAGTACCAGGGCTGCCAGCTAAGGTAGGCCCTGCTGGAGATACCGACCAATTACAATTAATACCACCCGAGCTTGATAGCGAAGAGCTGCTATTTGCGCAAACCAGCGGATTTCCAAAAATATTTAGTCTAGGCCGCAAACGGATAATTATTTGAGCCGATCCACCACAGTTTAGCAGACTATCGAAGTAAGTAACGTTCAAGGTATCAACGCAACTAAACAAATTTGAAGGCCAGCAAATTTTTATTTTTTCGCAACAGGTTGAGTCAATTATTGCGCCACAACCAGAACTACTTAAGCTCCATTTGTATGTGGCCCCACTAAATAGCGGAAGGCTATAGTATTCGCAGTCGCCAGCACAAACTTTGGTGGCACCGCTAATGGTGGTAGTTAAAGGAACTATGGGTATTTGTAGCAGCGTAGTATCATCGCACATACTACCGCAACCACTAAGGTATAAGCCAACAGTGCCAATGGCACCTGGGCCCCATGATACTGTAATAGTAGGCGTACCGAGACCTGAAGTAATGGTCCCGCCTATGACAAACCAGTTGTAGGTGCAACCAGCCGCTGCTGCAGTGCTATAGGTTGCCGAGGCATCTGCGCATAGTGTTGATGGGCAAGTAATAGTAGGTCCCGGTAAATTATCAACTACAATAGTACTTTGGAACGTGTCGGTACAATAGCAATCAGTGTAGGCAATGAGCGTAACGGTGTAAGTACCACCTGTAGTGTACGAGTGGTATGGGTCTTCGTTAGTTGAAGTGCCCCCATCGCCAAAATCCCAAAAATAAGAGGTAGCGCCAGTCGAAAGGTTGGTAAACAAGGTATTAGAAAATAAACAAACCGATGCTTGATGACTGAATGCAGCCACAGGTAAATCTTGTTTTTCAATACAAAGGGTAAACGAATCAACACAGCCCCAAATATTGGTTTCATAAACGGTTATGTCGCCCAAAAAGGTGGTGTCCCAAGTTACGGTTGCACTATTGGTTGTAGCACCTGTTACCAATGAGGCTCCATTTACCACCCAAAGGTAGGTACTACTGGCGTTTAGCGGCGTATTGTAGGTTACTGTGGCATTTTTACAAACCTTTTCGCAAGGTATACGGTCTGCAGGCTGACCAACAGGGCCGCTGCCACTGACTTCGTAAGGGCAGGTATTGTATGGAGCATAACTTATTATCGGGTTTGGCTTGCCATGTACGGTAACATTTAATGTATGGAAAGTGGGCGGCCCACTGGGGTTGTTTACCATTACCACAATAGTTCCAGTGCCGGGTAGGCCCCAAAGGATGTTGGCACTGGCAATGTTTGATGGGCCTTGAACTAACCCACCCGTAACGCTCCACGAATAGCTGGCACCAGCGACAGTTGGTACTGAGTAAGCCTCAATGTCACCTTCGCAAGCATCGATAGCACCGGTAACTTGTGCGTTTATAGAGAAGGAAAATAGCAAAATGAGCAGCAAGCTGCTGGCAAGTTTGAGTAGCGGTCGGTTCATGGTTCTGGGAGTTGGTTAGCAATCTAAAGGTTGCCCTTTTAAAATCTATGTTAAGTTAATATAAAGACCCCATATTCTTAACATCGGTTGCAGCCAAATTTTGGTTTTGTTAATATTTTATTTACTGATATTTCGCTAAAAAATTACTATTGATTGATAGTCAATAGAATATAAGCCTTATAAAGGGGAAATATGAATTCCCAGAGTCGAAGGGAATTTAAGACACCGAATACAATAATATACAGTAAGGGCCTATTTCAAATTCTTCGAGTAAAAGGGCAAGGGTAGCAATTCCTTAATGGAGCCAATGGCATAAACCGTTTCATCACTGCCCTTAAGCAGCACACGTATTGGGTTTTCTTGTCGGCTTTCTTGTTCCAAAAGGGCTTGCCGACACATACCGCAAGGGGCGGCGGCTTCGGTGCCCACGCTCACGGCTATTGCATTTACCGTTTTACCTGGATGGTTGATTGCAAAGTTGGCTAAGGCCGTGCGCTCGGCACAAAGACCTAACGGGAAAGAGGCGTTCTCTTGGTTGCTGCCTTCTACTATGGTGCCATCATTAAGCAACAAGGCAGCCCCAACAGGGTAGTGGCTGTATGGCGAATGCGAGTGGCGCATGGCTCCTCGGCTTCGTTGCAATAACTCAGCATCGGCAGGCACTAATTCATTGTTGTGTTCGTAAACGGTTATATAGGCGGTGTGTTCTATTTGCTTCATGGTGGCGAATATTAGTTGTCGGTTATTCGTTATTGGTGGGTAAGAATCGTCAGTGTTCAAAAAAATATCCGAATCACAACCAATCAACCAATAACCAGTCAAACCAATAACCTAAATTAAAAGTAGCTTTGTTGCAACTAAGATTAAAGTTAATGAAAAGCATTTTGATTTTAGGTGGCGGCAAAAGCTGCACCGTGTTGATTGAGTATTTATCGCATCATGCCGCTACTGATGGCTACCATATTGTAATAGCCGATGCCGATGCTGATAACGTGCGCGAAAAGGTAGGTTTGTTGGCAGCCGTTGCAGTTGTGGAGTTTACCCTTGAGGATACCTTAAAGCTGGAAAACTTGGTTCGCGAAGCGACCATAGTAGTATCAATGCTACCGGCTCATTTACACATACCCGTGGCACACGAATGCCTTAAGCAGCGCCGCAACATGGTTACGGCCAGCTACGTAAGCCCCGAAATGGAAGTGTTGCACCAAGCGGCACAAGAGCGTGGCCTGCTTTTCTTGAATGAAATGGGCGTCGACCCAGGCATAGACCACATGAGTGCCATGCGTGTTGTTGAACGCATTAAAGCAGAAGGTGGCATCATGACCGGTTTTGAGAGCTTTACAGGCGGATTGATTGCCCCTGAATGCGAACGCGATAACCCTTGGCGCTATAAGTTTACCTGGAACCCCCGCAACGTGGTATTGGCAGGCCAAGGCGCAGCCAAGTTTGTACAAATGGGCAAGTACAAATACATCCCTTACCATCGTCTATTCCGTCGTACCGAGATTATTAATATACCCAGTTGGGGTACTTTTGAGGGCTACGGCAACCGCGATAGCTTAAAATACCGCAGCAGCTATGGCTTGCAAGATATACCAACCATGTACCGCGGCACGTTGCGCCGCCCTGGCTTTTGCCGCACTTGGGATGCATTCGTACTGCTTGGCGCTACCGACGATAGCTATATTATGGAAGGCTCTGAAAACATGACCAAACGCGATTTTATCAACTCCTTCATGTCCTATAACCCACACGATAGCGTGGAACTGAAACTTGCGCACTACCTGCACCTTGATTTGGATAGCGAGGAAATGTACAAACTCAAATGGCTGGGTATATTTGATAATGTACCCGTAGGCCTCAAAAAGCCGAGCACTCCGGCCCAAATGCTTCAAAAAATATTGGAGGATAAATGGAGCCTGCAACCCGACGATAAGGATATGCTAGTAATGTGGCACCGGTTTAACTTTACCCTCCACGGCGAGCAAAAAGAGATACATGCCAGCATGGTTTCCATTGGCGAAGATGGCTTGCATACCGCTATGGCCAAAACAGTAGGCTTGCCCGTGGCCATTGCCGTGCGCAAGATTCTGAAAGGCGAAATTGCCCTCACAGGCGTGCACATCCCCACCCTGGCTGCCATATACGACCCCGTGCTCGACGAACTCGAAACCCAAGGCATCGTATTCGAGGAAAGGGAAGTGGAGCCTAGTTTTTATTGAGGTTTGGTTATTAGCTTACCTCGCCTTGGGCGAGGGTTGATTGGTATAGGCCAATGGCCGTTTAGCTCCTCCCCATTTCAGGGGGAGGTTGGGAGGGGGTATGGTCGGGCGCTAAATTTGCCTTTCCCTTATTGTTCCTCGAAGTAGTAAACCACCTCGCCAGCAACTATTCACTAAAAACTAGTCGCTAGTTTATGGAATAGTTCAACCCTTAGCATCTCATAGTCAAAACACAGAACTATGAGACGTTTCCTAACCCTTTTTGCCCTCTTGCTATTTATTGCATCCGTAGCCTTTGCTAAAAACGTTACCACCAAAGTTGATGCTGTAACCGTTTACCGCCAAAATGCCCGCATTATGCAAAGCGGCTATGTGGATATACCCGTGGGCACTACCGAAATTGTGATTGACAACCTGAGCGCGGCCATCATTTTGCCCAGTGTGCAGGTAGAACTGAGCGGCGGCGCCACCATCTTATCGGTTACCAGCCGCGTTAATTACACCAAACCCATACTCGACCCTAAGCCATTGCTTAAAATGAACGACACTATTGCTTCGTTTAACGAAAAATTGGAGTGGATTGAAAACCAAAGGCAGGTGTATACTGCCGAGGAAGGCCTGATAAACGAAAAGCAGAAAATGGTGGGCACTATAACAGGGCTTACTGTGGACGAGTTGCAGAAACTATCGGACTTATACCGCAACCGTTTAATGGAGATAAGGGAAAAACTCTTCGACCTGAGAAAACAAACCAAAGACCAGACCGATAAGCGCGCCGAAGTGCAGACCCGCATCAATGAATACAGCAACCCAAGCTTTAAACCAACTGGCGAGATAGTGTTGATGGTGACGGCCAAAGTAGCCACCCGAAGCAAAGTGAGCTGTAACTACTTGGTAAACCAAGCTGGCTGGACACCCATTTACGACTTACGCTCAAGTGGCTTCGAGAAGCCGTTAACCTTGAACACTTATGGACAAGTGTACCAAAGCACGGGCCTTGATTGGAAGGACGTGAAACTGACCGTAAGCACCGGTAACCCCAGCCAAAACAATAGCCGCCCTATACTGGTGCCGCTATACGTTGATTTTTACTCACCAATGGTGCATAATTATGTAAATGATGCTTCGGTGGTGAATAGTGCGCTGTATAGGAATAAGGAGAGTTTAAGCATCGACGACGAAGTGAAATATACCGTAACGGAAGTAGAAACCCAACTGACGGTTGAGTACGACATCGACCTTGACCAAACCATACCGAGCGATGGCAAAACCTACCAAGTGCCACTGAAAGAATATGAGATACCTGCCACCTATGTGCACCACACCGTGCCGAGCATGGATAAAGGGGCCTTTCTACTGGCTAAAGTGCCAAACTGGGGCCAGTACAACATCATTTCGGGCATGATGAACTTGTTTTATGATGGGCGCTATATCGGCCAATCGAACATTAATACGCAAGTAACTGCCGATACCTTGTTGCTTTCGTTGGGCAGGGACGAGAGAGTAACCGTGCAGCGCAACCCAATAGTGGACAAGGAGTCGCATAGTTTCTTGGGTGGCACGCGCAAAGAAAAACGCACCTACGAGATAAGCGTGCGCAACAATAAGAGCAAAGCCATAACGCTCGAAATTTTGGACCACATACCGGTATCGAAACAGCAAGACATTAAAGTGCTGTTGCTTGACCAAGGCGGCGCCGAGTACACAGAGGCGATAGGTAAGCTGTTATGGACCATCCAGCTGAACCCTGGCGAGACTAAAAAAGTGAGCTTCAGTTTCGAGGTGAGTTTCCCTAAAGACAAACCGGTATCGGGATTTTAGATAGCACTTAACTTAACGTTGTAAACGAGGGCGAGCAGCAATGTTCGCCCTTTTTTATTTATCTAGTTTGGTTTTAGAAAAAGGTATTCTAAAAAAAAGATAAAAATGCAATCGCTACATTATCAGGCTGCTATAACCTAAATGGAAAGTTTAGAGTTGAAATTTACTAAAATTATTTGCAATATTTTAAATCGGTTTTTAAATTGTGTATACAAAAACTACCGGTATGAATTTTAACCCACAACCAACCTTTTTAGCCGCGCTGAAAGAAGTATTTAAAACCGATGTTGCGGCCATTGCCCTCAATGTTGAGGACTTGTTTTACTTGGCCAATGACCTTTGCCCCCAAGCCGAGCGCATACGCTATGGTGCTTACCTACGGTTTATTGATTCGCTGGATAAATATGGCGAACCAACACTACCACACGAGCAGGCCGATTTGTTGCTGGCCATACGCGATAGCATTAAAGCCGAACAGGGTAAGCAACGGCTAGCCATGCTCAAAAGCATTATGCTCGGAGAGAAAGATTGGAGGCGTTTTGTTTGGCTATTGCAATGGCAAGAAAAGCAGGAGCGCCAGAAAAACGCGGAAGCCAAGCAACAGGCCAAAGAGCAAAAGGAACGCGATGCGGCTGCTGTTTCAGCAGCGAAGCTGGGAGAGCCAGCGGAAGCAGAACCAGCTAAAGCTGTCCCAGCAGAAACTGCACAACCGCAGGCCACTGCAACCCAACCAGCGCCAATTGCTGCACAGCAGCAGTCATCCAGCGCAATGTATTACTCTAGCAAGCAACCACTCGCCAAAGCAGGATGACGTGGCAGTTTGCTGATGTGCTGATTTGTTAATGGGCTTGATGAACCGATGTGCGGCATTAGCGAAAGTTACGCTCGTGTCGTGTCAATTTTCGGGGTGGTCATTATTGCTTACCCCTTTCAGTGGTTAACCAACATGTTCTCTATCACCTCATAGGCCGATTCGCAAGCCCCATGCACGGTTGCTTGGTTATCAATGGAAAGGGCTTCTCCTGCAAAAAATACTTTATCCTGCAATGGTCTCTTTATCTCTGCTACAATATCGTACTGGCTGCCATCAAATGAATACGAATAAGCCCCTTGGATGTAAGGCTCTGCCGACCAATTTTGAATAACGTGCTTTACATAGTTTTTAGATGCCTTGCCCTCAAATATTTCATCCAGCTCGGCTATAAATTTATTAATAATCTCGGCTTCGGTTTTCAATTGGGTATACGGGGTTGCTTTATCATTAATGGCAAAAAGTGCCAGAATATGTTTAGTAGCATCTTTGCCGAATGCTGCGTCGTAAACAAATTTTTCATCGCCTCTCATTGCTTGTATAACAGTACCAAAACCCAACATGTCAGGATAGAACCTTTCTTTAAATTCGACGAAAATCTTAATGCCATCGCCCATGTAAATGCGGTTTATAGCTTTGGTTTTGCTAGCCGGCAACATTGGCTGGAAATCAATCAGC
>CAIOSU010000353.1 GCA_903861055.1 uncultured bacterium | reverse complement strand
GTAATGTTCAATGAACTTGAAGACGTATTGCATGGGGTATTTCTTTTAAAAGAGCTTAGTGCCAAATCGTTGGATTACGTGGCAAGATTTGGTGAACGTTTGTCATCGTTGATTATTACCGATGCCTTTATAGGAGCTGGAATTGAAACGAGTTTAGTAGATGCGAGGCATCAAATACGCACCGACCGTACCTTTAACAATGCTCGGGTAAACGTGGCCGTTACCGAAGCCAACATACAAGCATACTATAAAAAGAACAAGACCCTTACTGTAGTGCCTGGCTTCATTGCCAGCACCGAAAAGGGTGAAGTATCTACCCTCGGTCGCGGAGGCAGTGACTATACCGCTGCTATTTATGCAGCGGCGCTTAATGCTAAGGTTTTGGAAATATGGACCGATGTGGATGGCGTACTTACCGCTAACCCTAAGGTGGTACGCAGGGCCATACCTATACCGCAACTATCCTATGACGAGGCCATGGAGCTATCGTATTTTGGTGCGAAGGTAATTTACCCGCCAACCATTCAACCAGCTTTGGATAGGGGCATTCCTATCGTTATCAAAAATACTTTTAATGCCAGTGCACCCGGCACCCGCATTACCGCCGAAGCACCTATGGGCGAGGCTCCTGTGAAGGGTATTACCAGCATTAGTAATATTAGCTTGCTTACCATTTCGGGTAGTGGCATGGTAGGTATTTCGGGAACCAGCATGCGCTTTTTTGGCGCGCTAGGCCGCAATAAGATAAGCGTGATATTGATATCGCAAGCATCTTCGGAGCACTCTATAACCATTGCCGTAACGGACAAAGAATCGGAAAGGGCAAAATTGGCCATTGAAGAAGAGTTTGAATACGAATTGCAGTCGGGCAAAATAGACCCTATTGCCATGGAGCAAAAGCAAAGTATAGTAGCTATTGTAGGTCAAAATATGCGCAACACACCCGGTATTGCAGGTAAGTTGTTTAGTGTGCTGGGCCGCAACGGCATTAATATTCGCGCCATAGCTCAAGGCACCAGTGAGTTGAACATCTCCTTTGTAATTGATAAGCAGGATGAGAGCAAAGCATTGAACGTTATCCATGAAAGCTTTTTCTTGTCCAACACCAAAGTGGCACACATCTATTTGATAGGTGTGGGCTTGGTTGGTAAAACACTGGTAAAGCAGATATTGAAGCAACAAGCTTATCTGAAAGATAAACTAGGTTTAGAGCTGCGCCTTGCGGCAGTAAGCAATAGCAAAAAGATGGCCTTTGATGCCGAAGGAATAGCTTGGGAGGACATTGCAAATGTACTTGAGCAATCGAAGCAAAAGGCCGACATTGATAAATTTGCCAAAGAGGTTATCAATCTTAACCTGCGCAACGGCATATTGGTAGATTGTACTGCAGATGATGTTGTGGGTACTAGTTATAAAGTCTTTCTCGAGCATAGCATAGCCGTGGTAACACCCAACAAAGTAGCGGCATCGGGCCCATATGCCTTTTATGCTGAATTAAACCGCGTAGCACAAAAGCGCGGTGCACGCTGGCTGTACGAAACTAACGTTGGTGCTGGTTTGCCAGTATTGAGTACCCTAAGTGACTTGGTAAAGAGCGGTGACCAAATTCATCGTATTGAAGCGGTATTGAGCGGCACCATGAATT
This sequence comes from uncultured bacterium, assembly GCA_903861055.1. GTDB lineage: Bacteria > Bacteroidota > Bacteroidia > Chitinophagales > CAIOSU01 > CAIOSU01. Next base: position 3,965 of record CAIOSU010000353.1, on the reverse strand, counting down.
TTATTTTCAATACCGTGAGCGCTAAAATGCCATTTAGCAATACCGTGAAAGAGGCTAAAGTACAAGGCTACACCGAACCCGACCCGCGCATTGACCTAAGTGGCAAAGATGTGGCCCGCAAAATATTGATTTTGGCTCGTGAGGCAGGTTATAAGTTAGAGTTTGATGAGGTGGAGATTGTAAACTTTCTGCCAGGAAAAGTTTTCAAAACCAAAGATATTGAAGGCCTATGGACAGCATTAGAAGCCTACGATGCCGAATTTGATGTATTGCGCACCCGCATTGAAAAAGAAAAGAAGAAACTGCGCTTAGTAGCCAGCTTTGATGGCAAGGCCGCTAAAGTGGAGTTGCGCGAGTTTACGCAAGACCACCCTTTCTATAACCTTGAGGGCAGCGATAGCATCGTACTATTCTACACCGACCGATACCACAAAAACCCATTAGTAGTAAAAGGTGCTGGCGCTGGCGCCGAAGTTACTGCTGCAGGCGTATTTGCTGATATAATCAGGTTGAGGAACTAGTTTGGTCCATGGTCGATAGTCAATAGGCCATGGAAAAGGCATTTTTGGCAAAAAATGTAAGTTTCTCTCTATTTTTAATGGGGAGGTTAGGAGGGTTTAGCAGGTTAAATTATTTACTTAATTCCATCTGTGAGATACTGGCTTTGGCAAAAAAATAGCCCAACCGTTAGGGTAGTTGCGAAACAGGTGGTAATATTATAGCGTACAACGCCACCATGAGCCATACTATTAAAATATTTTCGCCAGCAACTGTAGCCAATGTGGCTTGCGGTTTTGATATTCTTGGTTTTGCACTTGAAGCTCCTGGCGATATCATTTCCGTTTCTATCACCGATAAATCGGGCCTTTCCATCCGTAACGAGATTAAGGGTATGAACATGCCCCTTGACCCAGATAAAAACACCACTACGGTAGCCATACAAGCTTATTTGGAGTATTTAACGGTAAATGCTTTAACCTATGCAAGTGCGGAGCTCAGTTCCATGCTTTCCGGAAAGAAAGGAGTTGAGGTGGTTTTTCATGAAAAGATAAAACCCGGCAGTGGGGTAGGTAGTAGCTCAGCCAGTGCAGCGGCTGGCGTGTTTGGACTGAACGAGTTGTTTGGTAAGCCACTCAACAAACTTGAACTGGTGCAATTTGCCATGCAAGGCGAGCGAGCTGCTTGCGGCTCGGCTCATGCCGATAACGTGGCACCTGCCATCTTGGGCGGCTTTGTGCTAGTGCGAAGCTATACCCCGCTGGATATTGTCACCATCCCATACCCCGACGACCTATGCGTAGCCATCATCCACCCGCAAATTGAGGTGCGCACCGAAGATGCCCGGAAAGTATTGCGGAAAGAGATTAAACTAAAAGATGCTATACAACAATGGGGCAATATAGCTGGACTTATTGCCGGCCTTATGAAAGGCGATTATGCACTAATTGGGCGCTCTTTGCAAGATGTAATTATTGAGCCCATTCGCTCAATGTTAATACCGGGTTACGATGAGGTAAAGCTGGCAGCTATGGAAGCGGGTGCTTTAGGTTGTAGTATATCGGGCAGTGGCCCATCCATGTTTGCCCTATGCCAGGACCGCGCTACTGCCGAAAAGGTAAGTAAAGTGTTAGCCAAAACCTTCGACGAAATGGGCATCGAAAGCCACGTTTATGTTTCGGGTATTAATGCGGAGGGTGTAAGGGTTGCTTAACCGTTCTTCCTGCGCTTAAACGACCAAGTAAATTTAAAGCGAGCAACTTCGGTGCCATCTTCTGCGCGGCCGATGGTAGATACGGTTACCAGCACCTGCTGTCCCGTTGCTTGGGCTTCTTTTACACCAGCAAAAAGCAAATCTCCTTCTTCACAAGTAAAGGTGGTCACATTCACGGCGCGTTTCGGAAACTCCGCTTCCATGCCGATAATGATTACTGCTACAGATGGGCTGGTTTTTTCAACCGCAAATAAAGCTAAGGCACCTGTAGAAAGCTCGGCAGCCATGCTTAGTGCAGCAAAATAAGTTGATTTGAAGGGATTGCGAGTCATCCAGCCATACGGCACAGTGGCTACACAATGGTGTTTGCTCACATCGCGCACCTTCATACCTGAAAAGAAACCTAAGGGCAACTTAGCCAACAAAAACAACCGGAATGAAAACGGATTCTTCAACTGGTTGATGAATTTCTGTTCCCAAGGTTGTAAAACTTCGGTTTTGGTTTGCTGAGGTGCGGTTAAGGTTTCCACTATGAGGAGGTTATATTCGCTATGGCGATGGAATTACAAAATAATTTCTGTTGTGAAAATAGCGACTAATTCCGCTATTCGCAAACTTATTGATCAACAACGCAATCTATTAAACGGTTCTAGCCCAAGCCATTTTTAAATTGGCATATTTTCAAATTAGCTTTCTCGCTCTAGTCATTTCACGCTTGCCGGGTGGGCCAGGAAGTCGCTCAATACTGAAGCCCGCTGCTTTCATAGCACGTTTTACACTTCCCTTAGCACAGTATGTTACCAATATGCCGCCCGGGTGCATTTGGTTGTAAAGCGATTGAAAAACCTCCTCGCTCCATAAATTGGGCTGCACATCTGGTGCAAAAGCATCAAAATATATGAGATTGAATTGTGGCAAAACAGCCCAATCTAACTCGCTGAGCTTAGCGTGTAATTTATGGATGGTAAGGCCAGGTTTTAATGCTGTAGGCTCGCCCCAAGGTAAAGTGTGTACGGTTTGCAATAAGCTTTTCGCTTCGGGGTGTTCATCAAACAAGCTTCCATAATTAAGGCTAGCGGCTTCTTCGGCATTTAAGGGGTAAGCCTCAATCGATGCATAATGCACTGGCCTGCCCAAAGGCTGCAAGGCTGTGAGTAACAAGTTTAGCCCAGTACCCAATCCCATCTCGAAAATATAAAGGGGTATATCATCGGTAGGCAAGGTTTCTAATCCATGTTTGATAAATACATGGGTACTCTCTTGTACCGCCCCATGAATGGAGTGATAGTGCTCGCCCAATTCAGGAACGAAAAGCGTATGCGAACCATCGGAAGTAGTTACCAGCTTTCGCGACATATACGGGTATTTGGTGCTTTTTATTTCCTGTTAGGCAGCATTCGGCTGAAAAATGAAGGCTTCTGCCCTGTGTCTAGGCTATCATATTCCGATACAAATCTAACATCCTCAATGGAGTAAAATGCTTTGGGGTTGAATTCGGTAATAAGTTTAATTACGTCATCCTTTTTCTTTCTAGACACTACTAAAAAAAGCAAGTTTACGGGGCCGCGGGCGCCTTGTGCATCTACCACTGTGAGTCGGTAGCCTTCCTCGCGCAGGCGCTCAATCAATGCCACGGCTGGTTGAGCCGTAATAGTGCGTATAACCACTTGCCCCAAAGCCAAGCGCTCTTCAATAGAAAGACCTATGAAATTGCCGGCTGCAAACCCACCAGCCCAAGCTAGGTAGCAGGCTACATTGTTTAGGTTTTGCATTACTTGCCCAATAGCCACCAACCAAATAAGTACTTCTACAAAACCCAACAGCGGCGCAACGTTTTTGTTGCCACGGCTGGTAAACACTACACGTAAAGTGCCTATACTTACATCGAGCATACGGGCACAAAATATCAGCAGCGGGATAATTACCCAGTTGAGAATTGTAGGATCGATGTTATTGAACCACTCCATGTACTACAAAGGTAGGCATGTGAATTTGTAATTGGGCTAATTTGAAAGTGAAAAAAGTGATGGCCTTTTTCTAAAACCTAGCTTTCAAATCAATTAATATAGCACCAAGTAAGTTTAGCCGCCATTGAAAAGACAAAAGGAATTTTACTGCGCCGCTTTGATGAATAATTTTGCCCCTGGCACTTAGATATGCGATTGCTGAGTTTGTAGCAAAAGCCATTACAATCGAATACTTCAGGCCAAATGAGTATAAAGAGCGATTGGCGCAGTGCATGCCAAGCCAACCT
>CAIOSU010000352.1 GCA_903861055.1 uncultured bacterium | reverse complement strand
GGCGTCGTCCTTTTTGTTATATAGGCGCTCTACTTCGCCGTGTACCATAAAATAAATCAACTGACCAACTGGCATACCCGCATAAATACGCACTGGCATCGCGCACGATATCTCCAAAGTCCAAGTATTACAATAGCCCACATCGCCTTTACCGGCTGTGGCATGTATGTCAATGCCTAAGCGGCCTACGCTGCTTTTGCCCTCCAAAAACGGCACATGTTGGTGGGTTTCGGTGTACTCTTCGGTTACGCCCAAGTATAGCGTCCCTGGCTCAATTACAAATCCTTCTTCTGGGATAATGAACTCCTCTATAGTGTTGTGCTTTTTGGCATCCAATACACGGTTGGTGTATGTAGCAAGGTAGCGGCCCAAATGTACATCATATGAATTGCTGCCTAAGCATTCCCGACGGAAAGGTTCGATGAGAATACTGCCGGTTTCCATTTCGGCCAGTATTTCTGTATCAGAAAGAATCATGCTATTGAAAATTAGATTGAAAGGGATGCAAACTTAATGTTTTTTGGGGTGAAATTTAGACCTAATGAGCTCAAGATTCAATCCGTCATTGCGAAGGCCACAATGATTCTCAATTACCAGTGAGGTCATTTAGCCTGAAGCAATCCCTTGACGGATGAATTGAATTGGCAAACCCGCACTAACACAATGCACAATACGCTTAAGGCTGCTGGTATTCGTAAACAATGCTCTGTGGCAAGGGATTGCTTCGTCGCTCTGTTGCTTCGCAACCTCTCTCCTCGCAATGACGACTCCAACAATTTCCAATTTTATTTTTAAAGAAACTACTTCACCCTTGCAAGTGTTTATGTAGATTTGGGTATCTATGAAATTCCAAATTGTATCGGACTATAAACCTACTGGCGATCAGCCGCAAGCCATCCAGCAGCTTACGGAGGGCATTCTAAGGGGCGATAAGTCGCAAACCTTATTAGGAGTTACCGGTTCGGGCAAAACCTTTACAATAGCCAATGTTATACAGGCGGTACAAAAGCCTACGCTAATACTAAGTCATAACAAAACTTTGGTAGCCCAGTTGTATGGGGAGTTTACGCAGTTTTTTCCTGAAAACTCGGTAAACTATTTCGTTTCGTACTATGATTATTACCAACCAGAAGCTTTTGTACCCAGCACTGGCGTATATATAGAAAAGGATTTAAGTATTAATGAGGAAGTAGAGAAACTGCGTCTTCGCTCTACCTCGTCCTTACTTTCGGGCAGACGTGATATTGTGGTAGTCGCTTCAGTGTCGTGCATATATGGTTTGGGTAACCCGTTCCAATTCAAAGAACGCATATTGCGCCTTAATGTGGGGCAAACCATTACGCGCAATACAATGCTGCACCATTTGGTCGATTGCCTGTATTCGCGTTCCGACCTAAACCTTACCCGTGGCACGTTTAGGGTGCGCGGCGATAGTGTAGATATTTTTCTGCCTTATGCCGACCATGCTGTGCGCATAACCTTCTTTGGCGATGAAATTGAAGAGATGCGCACCTTTGAGCCCGATACTGGCAACAAAATTGCAGACATACAGGATGTGGCCATTTTCCCAGCTAATATGTACATGGCACCAAAGGATCAATTTGGAACCGTGCTAGATGAAATACGCTTCGAGATGCAACAGCAAGTGGATTATTTCAAATCCATTGGTAAGCATCTAGAGGCAAAACGATTAGAAGAGCGCACCAACTTTGATTTGGAAATGATTAAGGAGCTGGGTTACTGCTCGGGCATTGAGAACTATTCGAGGTTTTTGGATAGGCGTAACCCAGGTGATAGACCGTTCTGTTTGTTGGATTACTTTCCTGATGACTTTTTGCTGGTAGTGGATGAAAGCCACGTTACCATTCCGCAAATAGGCGGCATGAGCGGTGGCGACCGTGCCCGTAAAATGAATTTGGTGGAGTATGGTTTCCGCTTGCCTTCGGCATTAGATAATCGCCCATTGAGTTTTATTGAGTTTGAAAACTTAGTGAACCAGGTAGTGTACGTAAGCGCTACGCCTGCCAACTATGAGCTGGAGCAAAGCGGTGGGGTAGTAGTGGAGCAAATAGTGCGCCCAACTGGCTTGTTAGACCCAGTTATTGAAGTTCGCCCTTGCATCAATCAAGTGGACGATTTGCTGGAGGAAGCAGACGAAACTATTAAGCGCGGCGACCGTGTGCTGGTTACTACCCTTACCAAGCGTATGGCTGAAGAGTTGAGCAAGTACATGACGCGACTGAACATTAAGTGCCGCTACATACACAGTGAGGTTGATACACTTGAGCGTGTAGAGATCCTGCGGGATTTGCGCCTGGGTGTGTTCGATGTGCTGATAGGCGTAAACCTTTTGCGTGAAGGTCTCGATTTGCCCGAAGTAGCTTTAGTAGCTATCATGGATGCCGATAAAGAAGGTTTCCTTCGTTCTGAGCGCTCGCTAACCCAAACTGCAGGCCGTGCGGCCCGTAACATTAATGGCCGTGTGATAATGTATGCCGACAAGATTACCGAGAGCATGCGCAAAACCATTGAAGAGACCGACCGCCGCCGCGAGAAGCAGGTGATATACAACACCGAAAACAATATTACCCCTACTTCGTTGGCCAAAACCCGCGAGCAGATAATGAAGCAAACTAGTGTGTTGGATATCAGGGGCCATAAAGAACCTAAGCCATACATTGAGCCTGATAGCAACTTGAGCATTGCTGCTGATCCTGTTGTGCAATACTTGAATAAGGAGCAGATTGATAAGCTTATTAAAAGCACCAAGAAGCAGATGGAAACAGCAGCCAAAGACCTCGACTTTGTGGAAGCTGCCCGCTTGCGAGACGAAATGTTTATATTACAGAAGCAACTAGAGAGGGTGTAAAATAAAAAAGGCTACCATTCAAAATGGTAGCCCTTCCGGTATTATTATACGATATTAGTATTTATAAGCTATTCCCTTCTTATTTCCTTGTGCACCATAAGCACCAGATTGAGCACCACCTTTGGTGTCTTTATCTGCGGTAATGTAAACAAAAGGACAACCAAGCGCTGCTGCAGCTTCCAGAAGCTTCTTCATTGAACGTTTGTCTGTTCCAGAAGCACTAGTGTAACCAGCGAAAAATGCAGTTGTTTTGCCTTGTACTTCGTCAACCTTTGTTAGACCAACAATTTGGCTTTTATCTAACAAAATTTCAACCTTTTCCCAATCATCTATACCGTTGATTACGATTTTTTCTGTCACTTGCTCTTGGCGACCGCTGCTATACAAAATTTGGCCAACAACAAGTTTAGAGATGGTTTGCTCGGCATCCTCACCAGCATATTTAAAAATTATGGTAAATTCTTCAAGTTTTACCACTTTTCCCTCTACAATTTTACCATTATGGAAAGTTATACGGTCATTTTGACCGAAGGTGGTTGCTACAAAAGCACATAAAACAAGCAAAGATAAAAGCACTTTTTTCATAATAAATAGGTTTTTTATGTTTGTAAATAAATTGTGATTATTAAAATTTTTTATAACAGCCAACATCGTTGATACTAAACAACTTTG
>CAIOSU010000351.1 GCA_903861055.1 uncultured bacterium | reverse complement strand
CCGAATCGGGCGAGATATCAAAATTGACGCCGCGGATGACACCCTCTTTGCTGGCCGCTATCAGCTTAGAGCGCTTGTCCAGCCTTTGAAACTGGTTGCACGAAGAAAAAGCCAACAACAATGCCATCCAAAGCAAACCCATACGCTTAGCTCTCATTATTATAATTTGTAGCCAAAATAGCGAAAAGGATTGCTTAATAAATTGCCATTTATGCGCAAATAAACTAGCAATGTCCGTTAATTGGTACAAACAGGAAGACTATACCGATTCAATTTCAAAACCAAGGGTAGCTATATCTTCCCAAAAGCCAGCATAACTCTTGGTTACCACGGCTGGGTCGTCAATAATTACCTCGCCAAACGTAAGGGCAAGTGGCGTAAATGCCATAGCCATTCGGTGGTCTTTGTATGTAGCAATTTCTAGGGGTTCTGTGAGTGGAGTATTGGGCCTTGCGCCGAGGTTCCAAGTAGCTCCCAACGGTATTATTTTTAGGCCAATTTTCTGAAGCTCTTTATCCAGTGCTTCAATACGGTTGGTCTCTTTTATTTCTAAGGTTTCCATGCCTCGAGCCTTTACCGTAATACCCTTGGCTGCGGCGCATACTAGTAGGCTTTGTGCCAAGTCAGGATAGTCTCTAAAATCAACTTCTACCGAACGGGTTTGGTTCTCGTTTTTGGTAAGGTGTATGCCGCCCTCAATATGAGTAGTGGTAACACCAAATTGACTCATCAAGCCGGCAATAGCAAAATCGCCTTGATAGCTAAATTTATTGAGACCCATTACCTTCAAATCCACCTCGTCGGCCAGAGCGGCCATAGCATAGTAATAGGATGCTGCGGTCCAGTCTCCTTCAACGTTATACTTACGACCCACATACTCTTGGTGTGGTATAGAGATAACGCTCTGAGTCCACTCGTGGTGAATACCAAAGTGCTTCATTACACTAAGCGTCATTTGTATGTATGGGCGGCTAACTGGCTCGCCTTTCATGCGCACAATAAGGCCATCTTTTAACAGCGGCGCTATCAACAACAATGCCGATACAAACTGGCTACTTACTGCTGCGTCAATTTCAATACGGTTGCCTCTTAACTTCTTGCCACGTATGCGCAGGGGAGGGTAACCCTCTTCGTCAGTATAGTCAATTTCAGCACCAAGGCTGCGCAATGCGTCAACCAATGGGCCAACAGGGCGCTTTTGCAAGCGCTCACTGCCTGTTAGTATCACATCGCCTTCGTGCACAGCCAAAAAAGCTGTAAGGAAGCGGAATGTTGTACCCCCGTCCCGGGCATCTAACACACGCTCCGTACTGTTTAGTAGTTCAACTAATGTTTCCGAGTCTTCTGAAATTGAAAAGTTATTTATCTCAAAAAACTCGTGGCACAATGCTTTTATAATAATCACCCTATTAGTGATGCTCTTAGAACCTTCCAGTGTAACGGTTCCAACCAATTTCTTATCTCGCTTGGTAATCTTATACTTCATAGGTTTCCCCCCTCAAATAAACTAATGCTTCCAGCAACATTTCCTGGCTCACAAGGCAATCATATTCTGGCTGGCCAACGTGGCGTAATAAGCTGAATAATAATTGCTTGGAGCGGTTTTTTTTATCGTTGCCAACCAATTTGGCTAAATTATCAAGAGATAGGTCAATATTCAAAAAAGACCCATACAAACCTAGTAAATAGTTACTGACAGTTTCAAATTCTGGCTGTGGAAAACCTTGCAACCGCACTGATAGCCACAACTCGGCTACCATACCTAATGCTACCGCATGACCATGCATTATTGGCTGACCCATGCGAAGACATTCTGTCTCGATGGCATGCCCAATGGAGTGGCCGAAATTGAGCACCTTGCGCAACCCTTGTTCATTTATATCTTGCTCTACAATAGCCTTTTTTACATGCAGCGATTGCGCTATTAATGTTGGGCTGGTTGCCAATGCTTTCGGTCCGATAGCGGTAAGTGCATCCCAATGTGGTTGGCCAGATAATAATGCATGCTTCAGCATTTCAGCATAGCCACTTAATAGTTCATTGTTATCTAAAGTGCTTAAAAATGGCAAATGGATAAAAATGGCCTTGGGCTCGTTGAACAGCCCTAGGGTATTTTTTATACCGCTTAGGTTTATACCCGTTTTGGCGCCAACTGTTGCATCAACCATCGCTAATAGGGTAGTAGGTATATTTACAAAGTCGATTCCACGCTTGTAGGTACCGGCTATAAAACCACCTAGATCGCTTACTAGCCCGCCACCAAGGTT
>CAIOSU010000350.1 GCA_903861055.1 uncultured bacterium | reverse complement strand
GTTCATCAACCCAATAATCCAAAGGATGGTGAAAATGTAATTAAACTCCAAGCTTTCGGTTACCGGTATGGTGTAGCTGGTAAGTATGAGTAGGTTGGCACAGGTAAACTGGCCAATGAACTTAACCAAAGGGTTGGTATTGTAGGCATCGTCGGCAAGGCCAATCAAAAAGCCCAAGCTGCTGGCAGCCATAAGGCCAATGAGTTGCTTGTTGAAATAAGAGCCATCCGTTTCACCGCCACCGCCTACTACACCTAGCACCGATAAAGAAACCAGAAAGATAATGTAGAACGAAAACCCGCCCAAAGAAGGCTTACTACCCAAACCCCAACGCACTTGGCCAGGACCGCCACCTTGGTCGCGCATGCCCAAATTACTTGAGAAGCGCAGGATAAGGAAATTAATAAGTATAGAAAAAGAGATGGCAATGACGAAGAACATGCCATAGAAAAGGTATTTATATCCCAATTCAGTCTCCATTGCTATTTCTTACCGAATATTTTGTTCAAGAATGTACGTTGTGGCTTGGTCTCGTCAGAGTAATAGCCGAAACCGTAACCGTAACCATAGCTATAACCATAGCCACCATAACCGTAGTAGTATCCTGATACTCCTCTGCCTACGTCGTTTAAAATTACAGATAAATTCTTAACTCCGTTCTCGTCAATTAACGTATCTAGGTTGGTTATGAATGCTTTATCCGAGTAGTCGGCCCTGAAAATGTAAATTGGATAGTCGGCATCTTTTATTACCTCCAATCCATCGGTTACCAGCCCCAACGGCGGTGTATCGAACAAAACAAAATCGTATTGTTTTTTAAGTTCTTCTACCACTTCCTTCAACTTGTCACTTAGTATAAGCTCGGCAGGGTTAGGTGGTATAGGGCCAGAGGTAATAAATTTTAAGTTGCTAATTTCGGTATTGTGCACGCACTCTTCAATGGTATGCTTGTTTATAAGCATGGTGCTCATACCTTTATCGTTGGGCACGTTAAATATCTTGCTCAATCGCGGACGGCGCATATCCAGGTCGAGTATTATTACCTTTTTATTCAAGAAGGCAATGATAGCGCCTAGGTTAATGGCAATAAATGTTTTACCCTCGCCCGATATGGTAGAGGTTATGGCTATAGTTTTTGGGTCGTCTCCTTTCGATATAAACTGCATGTTGGCCCTAAGTGAGCGCAACGCTTCTGATACTATCGATTTAGGGTTTTGGTTCACTACAATTGAAGTGCTCGGTATATCGCTATACACTGTTGGTACCATGCCCAGCATAATAGCTTTGGTGCTGCGTCTTACATCCTCTACAGAGGTAATGGTAGTGTGCAGCATATAGCGGAACGCCATAATCAATACACTTAAAATAGAGGCAATGGATATCGAAATAAGCCAAATGACGGCTTTTTTGGGCGAGGTAGGCACATTACTGGTGCTGGCTCCATCTAGTATTATGTAATCTGAAATGATACCTGCCCTGGCAATGTTGTATTGGGCTTGCTTATCAAGCAAGCTCAAGTATATTTCTTCGGTAAGTTTGTATCTCCTGTTTAAGCGAATAAACTCGGCCTCTTTTTCGGGCATGCTCAACAAATCGTTTAAGAAACGGCCGTGTTGGGCGTCAACATTTTCTTTCTCAAACTTTAGTTTAATCAACAGGTTCTGAATCTCGTTGTACAAGTAGTTTTGTATTTCATCGAGTCTTCTGGTAAGCATTATTACTTTGGGGTGAGCCTCTGAAACGTCGAGCAGCATTTTGTCGCGTTCTTTTTCAAGTTCCTTGAGCTCGTCAATAAATCCGTATAATTCACTCGTTTCTTTGTTGAATAAGGAAGGCGAAATGCTGCGGAGGTCTTTAAGGCTTTCTAGGTACTCAAAATACCATTGTGCTGTTTTGGTTCGACTGTCGAGCTCATATTGGCGCGATTCTAATTCGTAAATCTGGTCAACCATTTGCCCCATAGTTTGGGTTGGGTCAATAAACCCATTCTCAACCCTAAACTTTT
>CAIOSU010000349.1 GCA_903861055.1 uncultured bacterium | reverse complement strand
TGCGATTAAGGTAAACGGTAAGCGGCTGCAACATAGCACCCAATAGGCACGACAAAGGCAACCAATGCAACAAAGCCCATACTTTGGACTCGGCAACCAAACCGCTAAGCAGTTGCTCGGCGGCGAATACACCCATAAATACAAAAATACTAACCCCAAATCCTATTAGCCAGCATAACCCCAAAAGGCTTGCTGCGCGATTGCTTTCCTTAGGTAGCATTATGGCATTGTCGTAGCGAGCGTTAGATAGCTCGGCCAGTATCACTTGGGTGGCGGCAAAAATGGCCATTACGCCAAAATCGACATCGCTATACACCCGAGCTAACAGCAACGTTATGCCTAATGTAAACAACTGCGCCAAGCCCGAGCCGGTCATTAATACTACTGTGTTTCGCAAAAAGCCAGATGCCATTAGCACAAAGATGGAATATGAAATGCGAAATGAGAAATGGAAAAGAAAGAGATGACAAATGAGAGACAAAAGATGACTGAAAATCACTTTGTAGCTTTTACATTGTACATCTACTTTGTCCTTATTGCATTAGTTCCTAACTTGGCTGTTACAACGCCTATACATGAAAAGCTATTTTGTTCTAATCCTTTTATCTATCGGTTTTATGGCTACTGCCCAAAATGAACTTACCGGACCCACCACCCGACAGCAATTGGAAACTTTTGATTGGTTTAACGATGAATACAACGCCTACAAACCATCGGGCAAAAGTGTAAAAGCCTTAAAAGAAGTGGATAAAACGGCAGATTACCGCATTGTAGTGGTGCTAGGCACTTGGTGCAGCGATAGCAGACGCGAAGTACCACGGTTTTATAAAATTGTTGATGCCTTGGGCTTTCCGCAGGCCAATATACTCACCATTTTGGTGGACGAGAACAAAAACGATGCCAGCGGCCTTGCCAAGCAGTTTACCATAAAGTATGTGCCTACTTTCGTTTTTATTGACCCCAACGGTAAAGAGCTTGGCCGAATAGTAGAAACCCCTGCAAAAAATCTGGAAGCAGATTGGCTAAAAATTATATCGAGCAAATAAACCTATTTGTAGGTGACAGCTGTTTCCGATACATTTCGCCTTTTGCCTGAAGGGTCGGTGCCGTAAATCTCCGTTTTGGTGGTTACCGATGTCAACCAACCGCTAGTGGCGTTGTAAACCCAATCGCTGTAATTAGTCATATTAAAAGTAATATCGTCGAACTCAGCATTCTTTTTAGCGATGCTACTATCCTCCACGCCAAATGATTTGCCCATTTCGCTCATCATTTCCTTCATCATAGCCACAAAACCCGACATATCAAACTGAATGCTATAGTTCAGGTTGTAAATACCTTTTCCCTTTTCGGTAAGGTAATACAAGTGCGTGGTCGACATTTCATCAGAGGCATTAAAGGGGTTCACTTCCGCTCGCTCTACTTTCACCGTATCGTTTAGTACAAATGCTTGCGAGTATGGGGTTACCAAGTAATTTATCACGTTTTCCATATATCCTTCTACCGCCTCTTTTGAACTAAACAAACTCACAATAGGATTCATCAGCATTTTAGCATACTCAACATCTTCGGGCAATTTCTTTTTCAGCAGTTTTTCGGCTTGCTCAAATGACTCCAAAATAAAAGCCTTGCTTTCTTTCCAGTTCAATAAGTCGGCCGTGCCACCCAGCTTGTTTACCTGATACATGAGCACCAAACTTTTATACTTCGGTAGCTCATCAGCAATCTTATCATACATCTCTACTATCGGCGTTAGCGCAATGTTATCCATCGTTACCTTTACCGTATAGTCTGTTGCACTTTCTTTTATTATTTCAAAAACAACCTCAAGCGTTTCCGTAGTTTCCTCTGTCAACTCGTCATCTTTATATTCAATATCGTGGGTTATAATGGTAGCGGTTCGCTTATCCCCTACCTTCCATTTAGGCTGAAAAGAAATTTCGGTTTGTGCAAAAGATGCAACGGTAACAAACAAAGAAAAAAGTAGGAGTATCTGTTTCGGCATAGCCTTTTTTTTACTAAGATATTTAATTTAGTACCAATAATAGATAATAAACGCAATCAGGAACAATTTAAGAGAATCGCTAGTATTTTTAGCTCATCCGTCTGTGATATGTATCATGTTTTACAGACTTATGGGGTAATTTTTTTTTGTTAACTTTAAAATTATGAAACCACTATATTATTGCATCCCATTACTGTTATTATCGGGATGCAAAAACGGCAAAGAATATGTAACTGTTGAGCGTAAAAGCATTACCGAATCGGTATATGCTTCTGGGGTAGTAAAAGCTCAAGGGCAATACCAATCTTTCGCGTTGGTTAGTGGTATTCTTAAGGAAATAAAAGTGAACGAAGGCGATTCAGTATCGATTGGCGATACACTGTTTGTAATCGATAACAGAAGTTCATCACTTAGCGCCGATAACGCTGCCTTGGCTTATGAGCTATCGCAAAAGAATGCCAGTGCCAATTCAGATAGGCTACAAGAGTTTGAAACCGCAAAAAACCTGGCCTTTGAAAAATTGAAGAACGACAGCTTAATGATGGTGCGCCAACAAAAGCTTTGGCAGCAAAACATTGGCTCAAAAGTAGAAACAGAGCAGCGCGAACTGGCATTCGCAACCTCAAAAAGCAACTACAAAAGTGCCGTAAACCGACTGGACCAAGCTAAACTGCAATTGGACAGCGA
>CAIOSU010000348.1 GCA_903861055.1 uncultured bacterium | reverse complement strand
TACTGCCAAAGGTGGACGCATAACTAAAGCCGACGTGCTAGCTGCCCTTGAAAACGGTGCTGCGCAAGTGGGCGACCTTAGCCTTACTGGCAATGGTGGTAGCCGGGAGCAAGAGAAAAAGAAAATGAGCAACTTGCGCAAAACCATTGCCAAGCGCTTGTTGGCGGCCAAAAACGAAACAGCCATGCTAACTACCTTTAATGAGGTGGACATGGGCCCGATTATGGATTTGCGCACGCAATACAAAGATAAATTCAAGGAAACGCACGGCGTCGGCTTAGGCTTTATGTCGTTCTTTACCAAGGCTTGTGCCATTGCATTGTTGGAGTTCCCGGCCGTGAACGGTATTATTGAGGACGATAGCATTGTTTACCATGATTATGTAGATATGGGTGTGGCCGTATCGACCCCGAAAGGGTTGGTGGTGCCAGTGATACGCAATGCGGAGAGCCTTACCATGGCTGGCATTGAGAAGGCTGTGGTTGACGTGGCAGTTAAAGCCCGCGACGGTAAATTGACTTTGGACGAGATGACCGGCGGTACCTTTACGCTTACCAATGGTGGCGTATTTGGTTCGTTAATGTCGACCCCGATATTGAACTCGCCGCAATCGGCCATATTGGGTATGCACAAAATTCAAGACCGCCCGATGGCCATCAATGGTAAAGTAGAAATACGCCCCATGATGTACCTAGCCTTGAGCTACGATCACCGTGTAATTGATGGAAAAGAATCGGTGAGTTTCTTGGTACGTGTGAAGCACCTACTAGAAAACCCTAACCAACTTTTGTTTGGCGAAGACCCTACGAAGCTGTTGTTGGGATTGAAATGATTTTAGTCGATAGTCCATGGTCGATGGTCCATGGATGAGGAACAATATAAACGCTCGCTTTTCTTTGGAATGGTGGGCGTTTTTTTATGCGATGAAAATGACTTTAACCTTTATAATTACTATTATCACGTCGATTGTAGTATAAAGCTACTACTTCAATTTTGGTTCTTCCAGTTTTATAATAAACTCTGGTTAGTCTATTGACAATAAAGTATCGCTGTTTTAATTTGGGGTGCTTCGGAAAGATATAGGGCATCCTAGAGGCAAGGAGTAACAGCCTATCAATTTTATCAAGTACGGATTCGACCGTTGGTTCACCCCATTCAGTATTCAGGTAAATAATAAGTTGAAGTAGCTCCGTTTCAGCTTTAGGAGACCAAATGATTTTCCGGCGTTTCATTTTTTCAAAATCTGTCTCGCCTTTTTCATTACTTCCTCATGAGGGATACTTTCTCCTCTCAAAAGTTGACCTTCCCCTTCCTTGACCATTTCCATCTCTGCTGATGTTGGTTCGTGGTGTGTATACGGCAAGGGCTTTTTAGCGCTAAGCACTTCACTAACTGCTTCCAGCAAATCTCCATCTTCAGTACTATCAATTAGCTGATGTAAGTTCTCTCTTATCTTATTTATCTGCATAGTATTAAAGATAACTAATCACTTTTACTTTTGGTTTTTAAGCCTCAAAATTTTTACCAATCAACGCCTGCACTTCTTTAAAATAGTGAGGGTCTTTTATTTTGTTGTTTGTGGCAAAATAGTATCAAACGATATCAGTTGTTGAGCACCTTAAGCCACTGCCATTATTACCCACAGCGAAACCAAGGAAATAACCAGCCAAAGCACCAACCCCTGCACCATGGCCCGCGGGCCAACCGATTGCAGCATTTTGATGGATAGGCTAG
The DNA here is from genome assembly GCA_903861055.1 of uncultured bacterium. GTDB lineage: Bacteria > Bacteroidota > Bacteroidia > Chitinophagales > CAIOSU01 > CAIOSU01. The sequence continues at coordinate 6,560 of CAIOSU010000348.1, read as the reverse complement.
CTCCGATAAGAAACAAGGTGAGCTTAAGGCCAGCTTTGGCCAAGGAAACAAGGTATGGGGATATGGTTTGTACCGGTGTTAGGTAACTGTTCAAGAGCATGGCTACAACAAACCAACCGATAAAGTAAGGAATGGTAACCTTACCTGCCGAATTTTTATAAAGGAAAGCCATCCCGAAAGAAACAGGGATTATCCACAAGGCGCGGGCGAGTTTTACAGTGGTGGCTATTTTCAGGGCTTCGGGGCCGTATTCGCTGGCTGCGCCTACTACCGAGCTGGTGTCGTGTATGGCAATGGCGCTCCACAAACCAAATTGCGCTTGCGATAAGTCAAGTAAATGCCCAATAACCGGAAACACAAACAGTGCCACCGAGTTGAGTATAAACACGATACCCAGCGATACCGAAATCTGTTTTTGCTCGGCTTGTATTATTGGCGATACGGCCGCTATGGCACTGCCGCCGCAAATAGCAGTGCCCACTGATACCAACTGCGATGTTTTGTCGTCTACTTTTAACATTTTGCCTACTAGGTACCCTAGCAGAAGGGTACCAAAAATGGTTGCCACCGTAAAAAGTAAACCTTGGCTGCCAGCTTGCAAGGCACTTTGGGCATTGATACCAAAACCTAATCCTACAACCGATGCCTGTAACAAGTACTTAGTAAATTTTGATGCCGCTGCCGAGAAGGGGTGACCAATAAAATTGGATACCACAATGCCTAACAGCAATGCAATGGGCGCCGATATCCAAGGGGTTAAGGTAAGGGCGGCTATGGCAACAAACACTCCCTTCTGTACTGGGGCGCTCAGCTTCAAAAAGCCTTGTTGCGGGGTATTTTTAGACGGCTCGGCTGGTTTCATACATTGGCGCATAAGCGCATTATTTGTAAAACTAATAATTGGGTAGTGATAATGCTTATTAAATGCGTTTAATTATCAAAATCCAGCTTTAATATAACTCAAGCCTGCTTCCTACTATAGCACCACTTCGCTAATTCCAAAGGCAATCCAATTGAAATATGGAGTTACAAAAATGGTAAGGTATTCATCAATACTATGCAACCTAAGTCACAGAGTACCTTTATTCGACTTTCTTTTGCTCATTTGTTACTCTCACTCTAGCAAAACCGGATTGAACCATTACACTTGTTCATTTTTGATGCTGCAACCAAAATTGGCACGCAGCAGTTCGTTTTCATGGCATTCCAAACATGTCTTGAGGTACTTGTATTCGATGCGAAGTTGTAGTTGGCCGACGTCATGGTAATGTAAGCCAAATGATTCCAACCCACACTAGCAATCGGTTGGGGGTGTGGTATTTATTGCAAATAAGGGCATCTTTAAGGGCTGTTTTTATCTACCTTCGTTCAATTTGTTTTTGATAAAGATTTGCCAATGCCAATTTATTCCTATTTTTAGTATCAATAGAATTAACAACTATTAACTAACTAACCAAATTACGCACTATGAGGAACCTGCTATCCCTCTTATTATTGCTTTGTCCGGCTGTTATGCTTTTTGCCCAAACGCGCACCATTAGTGGTACCGTAAAGGGCGCCGACAACAAGGAAACCTTGCCACAGGTTAATGTGGTAATAAAAGGCAACACCACAGGTGCCGTAACCGATCTTGATGGTAACTATACCATAACCGTGCCCGAAGATGCGAAGGTCTTGGTTTTTAGTTTTTTAGGCTACACCGAGCAAGAAATTGATCTGAGTGCTTACCCTGGAAATGCCGTAACCATTAATGTTACCTTAAAAACAACTAATGTTGGCCTTAACACGGTGGTGGTGAGTGCCTCAAAAAGACAAGAGAAAGTGCTAGATGCGCCAGCATCTGTTACTGTTATCAGTATGGAAAAGATACAGTCTCAAGCACCGCTAACCGTGGCCGATAATTTGAAGAACACCCCAGGGGTTGATGTCATGATGACTGGTTTGGTGCAGAGCAACATCAACATTCGGGGATTCAACAACATTTTCTCCGGTGCCATGCTCACCATCGTCGATTATCGTTTTGCTGCGGTTCCTTCTCTAAAGGTTAATGCTTTTCAGTTGATACCGAACAATACCTTTGATATGGATCGTATTGAAGTAGTTAGGGGTCCTGGTTCAGCGCTTTATGGCCCCAATGCTGCCGATGGTGTACTGGCTATATTTACTCGTTCGCCATTGGATATGCCAACCAAGTACGAAACCACTGTAGCTATGTCGTTCGGTTTTGCTGAGGGCACAGGCAAACCAATCCTGAGACCAGAATTTCGGCACGCTGGCAAAATTGGCAGTAAAAACAAGTTTGGATATAAAATTTCGGGCAGCTTCTTGCAAGCGGGCGATTTTAAATACTACGACCCACGTGAGCCATCAAGGGGCGATTCGATTTTGTTTGGCAACGTAAGCTATGGACAACCATTTGTGGAAGACACAACGCTGGAACGTACTACCTTCGATAGGGATTTTAACATCCAAAACTATTCTACCGATTTAAGGTTGGACTACCGCCCCAACGAAAATTCGGAGTTGATACTTAGCGGTGGATTTTCGACGCTAAACAATATTGAACTCACAGGGCTAGGTGCCGGCCAGGGTATTAACTGGCGCTACTACTACGCACAAGCGCGCTACCGCTGGAAAAACTTGTTTGTACAGTACTTTGTAAATATTAGTGATGCTGGCGATACGTATTTGATTCCACAAGTGGGGGCCGATGCACAAGCACCACACAGCTTTCAGTTGTTAGTTGATAAATCGAAACAGCATGTGGGGCAAATACAGCACAGTTGGAAACCCATCTCTATCTTGAATTTCATTTACGGCTTGGATGCGATTTATACTACACCTAATACCGAAGGTACCATTAATGGTAGGTTTGAGGATGATGACAATATCTTTCAAACTGGTGGTTATGTTCAAGGCGAGTTGCAAGCGCACGAGAAGTTGAAAATTGTGGGCGCTTTTAGAGCCGATTACCATAACCGAATCAACAATGTGTTTTTCTCGCCAAGGGCGGCTATAGTTTACAAAGTTACCCCTAAACATACGTTAAGGGGTACTTACAATAGGGCATTCAGCTCTCCACAAACATTGAATTTGTTCCTTGATTTGTCAAACGGTCTTGTGCCTAACGGTATAAACATTCGGGGTATTGGCAATGCTTCGGGCTACGACTATAGGTATGGCTCAAATGGCACAGCACAGTTCCGCAGCTCCTATTTGGCTACCAACGGCACGCCACAGTGGTACGATGTAGGCGACAAAAGCAACAACTACCAATTTTTTAACGAAATAACTACCATTATAGCCAATGGTTTGGCAGGTGCTACGGGCTTCCCTAGCGAAGTGGTGAACGGATTGGTAAGTACCTTGCTTACCGATATTGCTGGCCCTACAGGCTCAATCCAGAACGTAGACCAAATTACCGTAGACTATGTGAAACTTGCTGGCGGCGCTACTATTGCAGAAAGCAGTTTTGATATTGCTGATTTTAGCACCCGAAAAGGTATTGATAACCAGATAACCCAGACAATGGAATTGGGTTATAAAGGCATTTTGGGCGATAAGGTATTTGTTACCCTAGATGGATACTATACTCGAATAAACAATTATGTAGGCCCGCTAACCTTAGCTAGTGCTAGTGTTTTGTTTGAGCCCAATGATTTGCTTAATGCCTTAGGTGATTTTGGCCCAGGCGGACAGTTGTACGATAATATTGAAAACAGTGGATTTAAGAGCGTATTGATTGGCCTATTAGATGACAACCCAAGCTACCAAGACCCTACCGGAAGTATACAAAGCGTTTCGGGAGAAGTATGGGATGAGTTGGCTTATATCTTGTCGGCTGCTAGCCGCCAAATTCCAGTAGGTACTGTTACGCCTGATAATGAATTGGTAGGTAGCGATGTAATTTTGACTTACGTAAATTTGGGTAACATTAATGTTGCCGGTTTCGATTTTGCTGTAAACTATTATGCTCGTCCTGATCTTAATTTCTCTGGTTCGTTTTCGTATGTAAACAAGAACAAAATACCCTTGGCCGGCGCGCAAGGCGGATTTGTGGGTTTAAATGCCCCTAAGTACAAAACAGCGGTTTCGGCAGAGTATACCAACAGTAAAGCGCGCCTAACTACCCGCGCAACATGGCGCTGGCAAGATGGTTTCCCCGCAAACTCATCGGTATACGTGGGCGATGTAAAGGCTGCTAACTTGGTTGATTTGAACGTGAACTACAAAGTGCATGGTGTAGAGGGTTTAAATCTTACGGTTGATGTAAACAACTTGTTCAATTACCAATTCCAGCGTTTCCCCGGCACACCCCAAATCGGAACGGTGCTTATTGGCAAGGTTACCTATACTTTCACCGAAAAAACTTTTACCAAAAATTCAGCAGGTACCACATCCTTCTAGATTGATTGGTTATAAATATTGGCAGAGGCTGGTTCATTCATGAACCGGCCTCTAGCTTTTTATGAAGGTTACTCTGTTTACTGGGCAAAATTTTAAGGTAGTTGCTAAGAATTGCCGAGTTATCCATAATGGCTTTGGAAACAAACCTAAAGCAAATGGAAAAATCATAGGGCTTAACCAAAGTTGTAAATAGCTTTATTTTAAAAGATATTTGCAACTCAATCAGCTTACAAACCCCATTTTATATAACTTCGCATAAAATTTATTAGAATGAAAGTTCTTTTCAAAGCAGTGGTATTGGTGTTTTTGGTGGCTGGTATTGCAGCCTGTAACAATAGCGACATCGGCGTTTTAGGAGAAAATGGAGATGGAACCGCAGGAACAGCCCCAAATGCATTTATCATGAAAGCGGTAATAGATAGTGTTGAATGGACCGCCACCTCTATTGATACAAAGGTGGAGCAAAGCACTATTTACATTACAGGCAAAGCGGCCGATGGTAGCCAAGTGGTTTTGGAGTTGAGCGAGCGTCCTGGTATTGGCATATTCCCGATGCGGCGCGGAAATGGCCAAGCTGGAACTTATGTTATCAAAACGGGTATTAAATACTACGCCCCATTTGCTGGTACCAGTGGCGTAATAAACATTACCGAATATGTTAAGGATAGCATTTTGAAGGGAGAGTTTAGTTTCAGCGCCTCCAATACTATGGATTTGCACTTAATTGAGAAGGGTGTTTTTTCTGCCCCATTACATCAAAATGCTTCTAAACCTGCACTGTGAGCCGGGCTGTGGTTATAGCACTAGGCTTACTGTTGGCTTTTTTGTTTTCGTGCAAAACAAACAGGACCTCAATAAGTGTGGCAAGTACAACACCAACCGAAGTTGCTGCTGATGACCCAAATGCAGGTGTACCCGCTCTTGGAATGGCCATTAACATTGGTGGAATGCAGTGGCAAGCCGAAACCTATTCGGTGATAAAAATGGGCACTTTTTGGATAGTTAAAGGCACCGCTGCCGATGCATCGGTAGTTAGTATTATGCTACCCGACCCTTTGACCAATAAACATTATGCGGTAGTGCAAGGCGGCGATGTAAGCGTAACTTATAGCACCAGCCGCGCAAAAGGCTTTTTATTTTTGGCTCCATACGCCGATAACAACGGATGGGTAAAAACCACATTAGATAATGGCCACCTTCGCGGAAACCTAGAGGTAACCGTTAGTAATGGTGGCAACCCTATGAAATGTGCAGGTATGTTCAACATTAAGCTTTAAGGCTTACACACTCACGCCATACTCCCTCAAAGCCCCGTTAAGGCTAGTTTTTTTGTCGGTGCTTTCTTTGCGCGTGCCAATAATCAATGCGCAAGGTACTTGGTACTCACCCGCAGCAAATTTTTTGGTATAGCTACCAGGTATTACAACACTGCGTTCGGGCACTTCACCTTTATATTCAATTGGCTCAGGGCCGGTTACGTCAATTATTTTGGTTGATGCGGTAAGTACCACATTGGCGCCTAATACGGCTTCTTTTCTTACTCTAATGCCCTCTACCACAATACAACGTGAGCCAATAAAGCAGTTATCTTCAATAATAACCGGGGCAGCCTGCACTGGCTCCAATACGCCACCAATGCCTACACCACCACTTAGATGCACATTTTGGCCAATTTGGGCACACGAGCCAACGGTAGCCCAAGTATCAACCATAGTACCGGCACCGACATAGGCACCAATATTTACGTACGATGGCATCAAAATTACGCCTTTCTCTAAAAATGCACCATGGCGGGCAATAGCATGGGGTACCACTCGCACACCTTGTTCGGCATATCCTTTTTTTAGCGGTATTTTATCGTGAAACTCAAAAGGACCCACTTCAATGGTTTCCATTTTGGTTATTGGGAAATATAAAATCACTGCTTTTTTCACCCAATCATTTACCTGCCAATGGTCTCCAATTGGCTCTGCAACACGCAATCTGCCCTTGTCTAATGCTTCAATAATGGCGTGTATAGCATCTATTACCTCAGGCTGTTGTAATAATTCGCGGTTGTCCCACGTTTTTTCTATCAGGTCGCGATACTGTTGCACGTACATATTGCCTAATTTAGTGTGCTGCAAAACTCTCTAAAAAAAATGAAAAGCCCT
>CAIOSU010000347.1 GCA_903861055.1 uncultured bacterium | reverse complement strand
TTTGCGGAAATTGAAAAACTTAAAAAAGAGAAAAATGCGGTTATACTGGCTCACTACTACCAAGACCCCGATATACAGGACATTGCCGATTATGTGGGTGACAGCCTCGGACTTTCGCAACAGGCTGCGCAAACTGATGCCGATGTGATAGTGTTCGCTGGGGTGCATTTTATGGCCGAAACAGCCAAAATATTAAGTCCTGATAAGACGGTGTTGCTGCCCGATTTAAAGGCTGGTTGTAGTTTAGCTGATAGTTGTCCACCAGATAAATTTGAGGCTTTTAAAAAGTTGTATCCTGGCCATATTGTGGTTACGTATGTAAACTGCACCGCAGAGATAAAGGCCCTGAGCGATATTGTATGCACCAGTACTAATGCAGTACAGATAATTGAAAGTATACCAAAAGATCAGCCAATAATATTTGCCCCTGATAAAAATTTGGGAGCATATTTAATAAAGAAAACAGGCCGCGATATGGTGCTTTGGGATGGAGCCTGTATGGTGCATGAAATTTTTTCGTTGGAGAAAATAACCCGTTTACAACAGCGACATCCTGATGCGGTGTTAATTGCCCACCCTGAGTGCGAAGCGCCCATATTGGATAGGGCAGCTTATATAGGTAGCACGGCAGGTTTGCTGAAGTTTACACAAGTAAATAGGGCTACCGAGTTTATAGTGGCTACCGAAGCAGGTATTATACATCAAATGCGAAAGAAGAGCCCCAACAAAACATTTATACCCGCACCGCCCAACAATTCATGTGCCTGTAACGACTGCCCGCACATGAAATTGAATACGTTGGAGAAGATTTACTTGTGCATGAAATATAGCAGCCCCGAGGTAAATTTGGATACTGACCTGATTGAACGCTCTAAAAAACCGATAGAAACAATGCTGGAAATATCAGCGCGCTTCGGATTGTGAGCGGCTTGTTTTATTTATGCCGTTTTGTTTCACAGTGCTTTTTACAGCTTCCTCTTCTATGTCTTCGCTAATATCTACCTTTTTAGCGAAGAACACGGTTAACGATTCATTAAACGCTGCTACCATTTTGAGGTTTACTGAGTAGTGTATAAACTTACCTTCACGTTGAGTATTTACTAGCTCAGAGGTGCGTAAAATGCGTAAATGCTGCGAGGTAATTGATTGTTCAAGGTTTAGTGTATTATATATTTTATTAACATTTATAGTACCTTGCTCACTGATAAATTTAATAATTGAAAGCCTGATTGGATGTGCAATTGCACGAGCAATATTAGAGGCTTTTTTGAGGTTAACTTGATTTATCATCTCGCCGGATTTTAATAATTACCATCAGATAACAAGAACATTTTTATTTTGTTCACCTCTTTCAGTGATTGATAGAAAGTTTTATAAAATACTTAGCTTAAAAATCAATGGCTATTCCTAATCTTACGCCCATATTTGTAGTGTATAAGAACTCGGGCCTATTGCGGTAAGTAATTCTAAATACGGCATCTACTCTGAATATTTTAAGTATATTTTCAATCCCTATACTTGATTCCAAGTAAGGTATTGGAAATGGAGTTATGGAGAAATTGTTTACGTTAGCTTTTTTATTTGCATCGCTTATTGTACCCCAAGCAGCTTTAAAACCAATTACCTCGCGCCATTTTAGTTTTCTAAATCCCGGTATTTTATTAAAAAAGAAACCTTCTAAGTGATGGCGCAGTGAAATGGTAATATACATGTCGCTCACAAACTCATATTCGTTCATGAGGTTAAATGCAAAATCGTTATAAAAGTAAGTTTCGTTTCCTTGAAATATTTCGAGCAATTGGGTAGGTAGTGTGCCAAATATTTTACCCATCGTTACATCCATATGCAGGGTGCCCAATGGTTTTATGGCATACTCGTCAGTCAATATAAAATCAATACGTTGGTATTTAAAGCCACTGTTCAATATATTTTTCAAACCCATGCGGTATCTAAAGTACAGTATTGGGTGTTTGGTGCCTAAACTAAGTCTGTCAAAATCATCGGTTAAAAAAGTCTCTTTGTAGGCAAAGCGATTTATTATATCTACCTCGGTATTCGTAAAGTTGGTAATAAGGGTGTCTTCATATATATCGCTGGCTTGCGGTATATATGAATAATTAAATTTTGGCATTACCTGCGAATTGCGAAACAGTATTTTATGGCTCAACCCAAAGCGCCACTCTTTATATGCATAGGCTGTCCATTCTCGCATAAGATTAAGTTTAAGGGGTACTTTTCGGCGGCGGTATAAGCCTGAGAGTATATTGTCTTTGCCAAACTCGGCATCACTGCTTGCTGCTAAATCATAATCGAACATATAGCTACCACCTAAATATAATTGAGGTTTCTTCTGTATATACACCATCCCATTGGCACCATACTTAAACATTTTATCGCCAGTACCGTAGGCAATATAGGCTCCTACCCTAAATTGCTTACTTATTTCAGCAGTGGTTCTAAAACCAACCCTAAATCTAAATTGCTCTACCTTGTTTAAACTCACTAACGACGAGTAAGGGCCAAATTCAACATATTTTACTTGGTAATAGCCGTTAAGTACCAAGTCAATAATATCAATCCAAGTTTTAAAAGCCTTGTTGTTTTTAAGCGAGTCAACCATTTGGTATACTCCTAGTTCGGCACTAGATAGTTCTTCATGGCGCACAGTTTCCCAAAAACGTTCATCTTCAACTATTACATTTTCGGCTATAGCAATGTCATCACGGTTTACAAAAACGGAGTCTAGTGCTTCATCGTTAATTTTAAAATCTTTAAACGATGCAGTTTTGCGACCAATAATACCTACTGCTTTGTCAACTACCTTAAATTTGATTACAATTTTATCTCGTGTAATCATCCAAGTTCCGGGTTGTATCTCTCCAAATTCTTGGTATACACTGCTTCGTTCAATGAAGTTAATATTCACGTGGTCGGCCACCTGCATATTTATTTTCATAACTGCATAGCTACTGTCTGCTATCCATATATCGCCCAAAAAGGTATTGTATCCTTTGCTTCGGGGTACGAAATTGAGTTTGTAGCTATAGTAGCCATCAATAAAACCACTATCAACCAAGTAATACTTGTAGTAATTAAGGGCATTATCGGCAATAGGCGAAGCAAAATCTTTACTTATCAGGCTTATCCAGTTGTCATAAATATCTACCTCCTGGTACAGGCTACCCATCATTTGTGATAAACTCTCATTGTCAATACCTGATATACGGCTGGCTTTTATTTCTTCGCGCCGCTGTTTAGGATCTTTCCGGTAATAAAAGTCTGAGAGGTTTTCGGCTAAAAATGCAGGTAAATAGGGTGCTTCTTCGCTGGTACTATCCAAATAATCGAATACAAAAAGGAATGGCTTCATTACTTTTCTGTCCATAAACTTGTCGTCAATATCATACAAGTCAATTTCTGTTTTGTTGTAAGCCTGGAAAGCATATCGGTCTAGCTTATCCTTGTCATTTAGTTTTTTGTTTTCTATTACTCGTTTAAGAATTATATCTGCAGGGTTTTCGCCTGCAACAATTACTATTTCCTCAAGGTTATAAGCATCACGTTCTAGTTTAAAATTGGTGATTTGGCTATTGGGTGAAATAGGTTTTTTAGCCGGTTTATATCCTAGAACGGAAACAGCAATGGTATCGGGTCTTTTATATACCGTAATAGTATATTTTCCGTCAAAGTCTGTCATTCCTCCGGCAGTGCTCCCTACAAAATACACGTTTGCAAAAGGTATGGGTTCATCGGTTACGGCATCGGTAACAATACCAGTGTAAACAAACGATTGAGACAAAAGGCTACCCGCTCCCAAAAAGGAAAGTAAAAAAATTAGTATTCCATATTTACAGTAGTCCAGCCAGCCCAGCATTCAATTAGGTTGTAGTCATTCTTCCGTTAAAAGAGGAGGAAACCCTGAGTAATATAAAATTATGCAAATTGAAGGAATGACCTGCATTATAGAGCCAAAATAGCAAGATATTCATCATTTCGTTACAATAGCGTTTTATGGTGTCCAGTTGTTTTAGCTTCATAAATTTAGATTGAGCCTAAAGTTTGAAGGAATGCTTTAATTTCTAAAGGTTCTCTAAATTCTATTAACTTTACTAGGTTATCAAAGCTTTAACATGAAAAACATAATACTCGGCTCATTTTTAATGTCAGTTTTGGCTTTTACCTCGTGTGGAGGTGGGAGTAGCAATAATAAAATAGAAACCCTAACGGCTGGAAAGAATGGTAAATATTTTGGTGGTATTTTTAGGATGAACGAAGTTGAAAATTTTAGAAGCTTATATCCACTAAATGTTACCGAAGTAACCAGCCACCGTATTACCAACCAAGTGTATGAAGGTTTAGTGGGTTTTGATCAAACAGATTTAACAATCGTACCACGGCTTGCAGAGAGCTGGGAAGTTGATAGCACTTTTACTTCGTTCACTTTTCGTTTGCGTAAAGGGGTAAAATTTCATGATAGTGAAGTATTTGAAGGTGGTAAGGGTCGTGAGGTTACTGCCAACGATTTTAAATATTGCTTTACAAAACTTTGCGAGGCTAATGCCGATAACCAAGGGTATTGGGTGTTTCAAGGTAGGGTTAAGGGTTGCGAAGAGTATTACCTTTCAACTCAGAATGGCCAGCCACTGCCTGAAGGAGTTACTGGGGTTCAGGTTATTGATGATTACACCCTTAAAATTGAGTTGAACAGAACTTTTTCTGGTTTTATGAACATGTTGGCGCTACCGTTTACGGCTGTGTTTCCTAAAGAGGCGTATGAAAAGTATGGACAGGAAATGCGTGTTAAAACAGTTGGTACCGGTCCTTTTGTTTTAAAGGATATAAATGAAGGCAACTATTTGATATTGGAGAAAAACCCACAATACTGGGGCAAAGATGTTGATGGAAATCAATTGCCATATCTAAGTGGCATTAAAATTACCTTTATCAAAGATCGTAAGACAGAATTGTTGGAGTTTGACAATGGTAAACTTGATTTACTTTATAAGCTGCCGTTAGAACTAACATCTGATATTGTGACGCTTGAGGATAAGTTGCAGCCTGCTTATCAGAAATACCAATTGCAGGTGAGCCCTAGTTTAGCGTTACAGTATTATGGCTTCCAGCATAAAGGTGAATTGTTTAATAACAAAGATTTGCGCACCGCATTTAATTATGCTATAGATAAGGAAAGTATCGTACAATATACTTTGAAAGGCTCAGGTTTGGCGGCAAACCATGGTGTAGTGCCTCCAGGAGTACCAAACTATGATTATAAAGTTATAAAAGGATATGAGTATGATCCGGCCAAAGCCCGTGAGCATTTAATAAAAGCAGGATACCCGGAAGGTAAGGGTTTACCTAAACTTACACTGCAAATTAATAGTGGCGGAGGTCATAATGAACAGGTTGCCGAGGCTATTCAAAAAATGCTCAAGGAAAACTTGGGTATTGAAGTGGAAATTAACATTATTCCTTTTGCGCAACACTTGGAGTTGGTAGAAACTGGAAAAACGCAGTTTTGGCGGGCAGGTTGGGTTGCCGATTACCCAGATGCTGAGAACTTTTTAAACTTATTTTACAGCAAGCACATTCCAGCTACTATGGAGGAGCGCTCGTACCTTAATTCGGTGAGGTATACTAGTGCTGAGTTTGATAAGGTTTTTGAAGAGGCTTTGGTTACCGTTGATGCCGACCAAAGAGAACTACTCTACCTCAAGGCCGACCAAATAATGATGGATGATGCAGCCATTATTCCTATTTACTATTACAAAGACTATCGTTTGTTGCAGCCTAAGGTTAGAAATTTCCCACAGAACAGTATGGAGTATCGCAACTTAAGGGATGTATACTTCGTACCTGCAGAAGGTAAATAATCAGGCTGGTTTTCCGTTAGATTGAATTTGTTTAGTTGCCGAATTGTTAAATAGTGATAATAGCAAAGTAATTTACAACTGTTTATGCTATGATTGCGTCAAACAGTTAGTGCCAATAAACGTAGAGTTGTTTGCGTTGTAGTAGTAGGAGTGCATAATGAATTTAGGATTGAATGAGAGGTTGCTACAAATGGTTTATGCTTTGTAAAGTGAGTAGACCAATAAAAGGTAACCAATAAGCGGATATGAATGACTAACAATTATGAATTGCTGATAGTACGGTTAGATGAGTTTATACGGAAGTATTACCTCAATCAACTGTTGCGAGGACTGATTTACACATCGGCCCTCTTGCTAGCGCTATTTCTTGCAGTTTC
>CAIOSU010000346.1 GCA_903861055.1 uncultured bacterium | reverse complement strand
TGGAATAGAAGCGTTACTAAAAAGAAAGCAGCATGATGATGGTCATGCTGCTTTCTTTTTCTATATCGCACCTTTTAGATTCTAAATCCTATCACGGCATTTTATCGCCTTCCATAATGTTCTCCAAGGCAGTGTTATAAGCCTCATCATATTGGCTCAATGGGCCCCAGTTGGTGCCGTTGATGGTCAAATCGGTGTTGGCGGTTACGGTACCCAACGCACGGAACGGCAAGCCCAATGCACCGGCGCGTTGCTCAAAGGCAGCCTTTTGCTCAGGGGATATGGTTACCACTACCCTACTCTGTGATTCGCCAAACAGGTAAGCATCGGTGCGGAAGTTGGCATCGGTGGTAATGTTAAAGCCTAGGCCGCTCGGCATAGCACTCTCTAGTAGGTTGATAAACAAGCCACCTTCTGAAATATCGTGAGCCGATTGCAAGAAACCTTCTTTAATGATGGTGAGTAAGTTCTTTTGCAAGTGCGCTTCGGTATCGAGGCTGAAGAACGGGCCGCTGCTCTTACTTACCTTGTGCCAGCGCACCAAGTACTCGCTGCTATTAATGTCGTTGTGCGAATCGCCCAACAAGTATATTAGGTGGCCGTCGGCCTTAAAATTAAGCGTGGTGTGGTGTGCTGGCTTATCCAGTATACCCAACATACCAATAGTAGGTGTAGGGAACACGGGGCCGCTATCGCTGCTCTGGTTATAGAAACTCACGTTTCCGCCCGTTACCGGGGTTTCTAGTTTGCGACAAGCATCGCCCATGCCTTTAATGGCGTTCACAAACTGCCAGTATACTTCTGGATTGTATGGGTTACCAAAATTCAAACAGTTGGTAATAGCAACAGGCTCGGCACCCGTGCAAACTATGTTACGGGCAGCCTCGCAAACGGCAATGGCAGCACCTTTGTATGGGTCAACGTTTACATAGCGACTATTGCAATCAACAGTTACCGCCAACGATTTGTCAGACTCCGTTAAACGGATAACAGCCGCATCGCTTGGGTGGTTAGTATGCAAGTTGTTAAGGCCCACCATACTATCATATTGGCGGTATACCCAACGCTTGCTGGCGATGTTGGGCTGTGCAGCCAAAAACAAACCAACTGCTTTCAGATCAGTAGGCTGTTGTATGCTGTCAATGGTAAATTTCTGGTATTCTTGGAAGTAAGCAGGCTCTTTGAACTCACGGTCGTATACCGGTGCACCACCACCAAGCACCAAGCTTTCGGCAGGCACTTGGGCCACCAGCTCGCCATGCATATAATATTCAATAAGGCCACCTTCGGTTACTTCGCCAATTTTGACACAACTTACATCCCACTTATCGTACACCGCTTGTATATCGGCTTCGCGGCCAGGCTTCACCACAATCAACATGCGCTCTTGCGACTCCGACAATAGAATCTCGAACGGGCGCATGTTTTGCTGACGGGTAGGCACCTTATCCAAATCAATGCGCATGCCGTGCTCGCCTTTGGCGCTCATTTCGCAGGTAGAGCAAGTTATGCCCGCTGCACCCATATCTTGCATACCAATAATGGCATCCAGCTCAATCAGTTCCAAAGTAGCCTCAAGCAATAACTTTTCTTGGAAAGGATCGCCCACCTGCACGCTAGGCAATTTATCGGCAGAGTCTTCAGTAATTTCTTCGGATGCAAAGGTAGCACCGTGTATACCATCTTTACCAGTAGCCGAACCAACAATATATACTGAATTGCCGGCACCATGCGAGGTAGCCGAAACGGTTTTGTTGGCATGCACTATACCTACCGACATGGCATTTACCAACGGGTTCACTTCGTAGCACTCGTCAAAATACACTTCGCCAGCAACCGTTGGCACGCCAAAAGCGTTACCATAGCCACCAATACCGTGCACTACGCCCTTAAGCAAGTGGCGGGTTTTGGCACTCTCCAAACTACCGAAACGCAATGAGTTCAATGATGCAATTGGGCGCGCACCCATAGTAAATATATCGCGGTGTATACCACCCACGCCAGTAGCGGCGCCTTGGTAAGGCTCAATAGCCGATGGGTGGTTGTGGCTCTCAATTTTAAAAGCACAAGCCAAACCATTACCAATATCAACCAATCCAGCGTTTTCTTCGCCAGCTTCCACCAAAAGGCGGCTGCCTTTGCGCGGTAGGGTTTTAAGGTATTTAATGGAGTTTTTGTACGAACAGTGTTCGCTCCACATTACCGAGTACACACTCAGTTCGGTAAAATTGGGCACCCGGCCTAGTATCTGTTTGATTTTTTCAAATTCTTCAGGCAGCAAGCCCAAGGTTTTTGCAATCTCAACAGTAGCTAGTGGTTCGGCAGTGTGGGTGCTCATAGGAAGGCTTTAAAGTTGGCGCAAAGATAGGAATGCTTATTTGAAAATGTGCCAATTTGGAAATTTGAAAATGAAAGAATAGTAACACCATGTTAACAATTTTTAATTTCTCAAATTTTCAAATTGTCAAATTCAGTTACTGCCCTAGCCAGTTTTTA
>CAIOSU010000345.1 GCA_903861055.1 uncultured bacterium | reverse complement strand
TACTAATGACCATGCTGTTGCTATCGGTAGCGGCCTTGGCACAAAATGATGCTTTAAGGTTAAAGCATTTTAACTTAGGCAGCAACCGTTTAGCGATAGAAGGCTATGACCCAGTTGCATATTTCGAGGGTAAACCAGCCAAAGGCTCATCAACGTATAGCTACACCTATCAATCAGTGTTATATTTTTTTTCATCATCAGCACATTTGCAGTCGTTTAAGCAGAACCCTGCTAAATACGAACCACAATATGGTGGCTGGTGTGCTTTTGCCATGGGCGAAAGTGGAGAGAAGGTATCGGTGGACCCGGAGACCTACAAGATATTGGATGGCAAGCTGTACCTATTTTACAATGCTTTTTTTACCAATACGCTACCCAAATGGAACAAGAATGAGCAAAATTTGAAAAAAGCTGGCGATATAAACTGGAAAAATACTTTCAAATAACCAACACCATGAGCACACCATTAACCATTTTTAGTTGGGTTTTACGATTGGCGGTAGCTGTCATTCTGGTTCAAACCCTTTATTTTAAATTTACCGGTGCACCTGAGTCGGTATATATTTTCGAAACTGTTGGTATGGAGCCTTGGGGCCGGTATGGTTCGGGCGTTGGCGAACTAATAGCAGCCATACTCATTTTGGTGCCGTCAACCGTTTGGTTGGGTGCGGCTATGGCTATGGGCACCATAAGTGGTGCAATATTTTTCCATCTTACCAAATTGGGCATTGAAATTATGGGCGATGGTGGGTTACTGTTTGCGCTAGCTGTGGTAGTGTTTGTATTTAGTGCTTTATTGCTGCTTATTCATCGCGCTCAGTGGATGGCAGTTATAGCTAAATTTACAGGACACAAGTAAAACCTTCATAACCTTTGACTTACTAAATTATTGGATTGAATATGGCACTATTGGATGCAAATAGAACCCTTATTGATCGGTTGATAGCCTTTGTGCAGCAAATGCCTCAGGAAAACTATCAGCAACCGTTGAGTATATTCAATGGGTCATCGTTAGGCGAACATACACGGCATATAATAGAGTTTTACCAATGCCTAATGGTACAATCATCCAAGGGTTTTGTAAGTTATGATTTGCGTGATCGTAATTGCGAGTTGCAATTGAACCCTTTAGCGGCAAAAGCAGCATTGCAAGTTATCTGGTCGGGCCTTGAGCACTTAAAATTGGATAAAGACCTAGTGCTTGAAGTAAACCCACACAACCAAGATACAGCACCTCAACAATTGATTACCAACGTTGCTCGCGAGCTCCATTATTTACTTGACCATACCATTCACCACATGGCCCTTATAAAAATTGGAGTTCAAATAACTTTACCAAACCTGCATTTGCCCGCCGATTTTGGCGTGGCACCTTCAACCATTCGCTCGCGTACTGCTGTAGTAGGTTGAGTTTATTTAGGATATTTGCAGTTCACATCTCCTCTATGCCTTCTCTTCCTGCCAGTAATACCGTTCAAAGTGCTAGCTCATATGTGCAGTCAGCTAGTATAAAATGGCGGAGCAAGTTCATTAGGCTCAGGCAGTGGGAGTTTTGGCCCACTCAAGTAGTTTATTTTCCGGTGTTGGTGTATTATTTGTACTGTGCCATTAAAGCCCGTGCACTGGTGTTTGTAAGCGCCGTAAACCCAAGTATGGAAATGGGTGGCTTGTTTGGCGAAACCAAAAGCCCGATGCTAAAGGAGCTGCCCGATAATTTTAAACCTAAAACCATTTACCCAGAACCCAATTGCACCATTGCCGATATTCATCAGTTACTTGCTGCACAAGGCATGACTTACCCGGTTGTAGCCAAACCAGATATTGGCGAACGAGGTTTATTAGTAGAAAAGATAAGCAGCGATGCCGAAATGCAAATGTACCTTGATAGGGTAAAGGTTAGGTTCTTGGTACAGGAGTTTATTCAATTCCCTTTAGAGTTAGGGGTGTTTTACTATCGCCATCCCGATGAAGAGAAGGGCACCATTAGCTCCATTATAATTAAGGAGTTTCTTTCGGTTGCTGGCGATGGGGTTAATAACTTAGAGCAACTGCTTTTACAAAATGATAGGGGAGTGCTGCAATTACCTAAATTATACAAGCGCTTGGGCAATGAAATATACAGAGTGCCTACTAAAGGCGAATATGTTTTGTTAGAACCGATAGGTAATCATAGCCGAGGCACTAAATTTGTAAATGGCAATCATTTAATAAATGAAGAGCTGATGAGGGTATTCGATCGCATCAACAGCCATTCTAAGGGAGTATATTATGGTCGCTACGATATTAAGTGCAGCAGTCTTGAAGCCCTTTACCGTGGAGAAGATATTAGGGTAATGGAGATAAATGGCGCTGCTGCCGAGCCTGGCCATATTTACGACCCCAACTGTTCCATTTTTACTGCTTGGCGGGTGCTCATTCAGCATTGGGGCATAGTTTACCAAATAGCACGCGCTAACCATCGTAAAGGCGCACCTTATGGCAAGGTATTCGAAACCTATCGAAAGTTTAAGCGTTATTTGAAGTACTATGATGAGGTCGGTGGGTAAAATTAGTGTTGTTTACTGATTTGAAATTGAGCAAATCAAGTTCCTCCTTTCTTATCTTTACCTTATGAATCAACACAACCTTTCGCAGCGCGATCAAAAGCATATTTGGCACCCCTACACCCAAATGCAAACAGCAAAGGCCCCTATTGCTATTGTAAAAGGGCAGGGCACCGAGTTGGTTGACGACCAAGGAAAGGTTTACATTGATGCCATTAGCAGCTGGTGGACTAACCTTCACGGACACGGGCACCCGTATATTGCCAGCCGTATTGCCCAGCAAGCTTTGCAGTTGGAGCAGGTAATTTTTGCGGGTTTTACCCACGCACCTGCCGTTGAACTAGCCGAGCAACTATTGGCCTTGTTGCCTGATAATCAAAACCGGGTATTTTTTTCCGATAATGGCTCAACCGCCTGCGAAGTGGCCATTAAAATGGCTTTACAGTATTGGTACAACCACGGTGCCGAAAAGCAAACCATTATTGCCTTTCGCGATAGCTACCATGGTGATACATTTGGGGCCATGTCCATAAGTTCTCGCAGTGCATTTACCCTTCCCTTTGCCGATATGTTGTTCAGGGTTGAGTTTGTAGATGCGCCAGTGCCAGGTAACGAAGAGGAAACGTTCAGTCAACTTGAAACCTTATTGCGCAGCGGCGAGGTGGCAGCCTTTATTGCTGAGCCATTGTTGCTTGGTACGGCAGGCATGCTCATGTATACCCCAGATACGCTTGATAGCATTATATCGCTTTGCCAAAAGTACGATACCTTGGTAATACTAGATGAGGTGCTCACCGGCTTTGGCCGCACGGGTAAAATGTTTGCCAGCGATTACCTCACTGCCCAGCCCGATATTATGTGCTTTAGTAAGGGCTTAACGGGCGGTTTTTTGCCTATGGGGCTGACGACAAGTACCGAAGACGTTTATGATGCCTTCCTTTCCGATGACAAGATGAAAACCTTTTTTCATGGTCATTCATACACGGCCAATCCTCTGGGTTGTGCTGCGGGTTTAGCTAGTCTAGCGGTTTTTAAACAAGAAGACACCTTATCCAAAATAGGGCATATACAAACCCGGCACGAGGCATTTGCCAAACGAATAGCCACATACAAGCAAGTATCGGCAGTTCGTGTGTTAGGTACTGTTATTGCTTTTGAGGTTGGTGAGGGCGGTAGTTATTTCCACAACCTCCGCGATAGGATGTACGATTATTTTATTGAGCGGGGCGTGTTGCTAAGGCCATTGGGCAATACCCTATATATCCTGCCACCTTATTGCATTACCGATGCAGAATTGGATACCGTTTACAGTTGTATTGAAAGTTTATTATCCGACCTTACCAACTGGCAATAAAGGCCCCATTGCGGGTATTGTGGCAATCTAAGCCGAGTACCCTGCACTCTTGCATCCACCTTTCGGCAGCTTTTATGTTGTTACTGCCATCCAGTATTATGGTTTTGGCTTGATAAACTTTTTTTACCTGAATCATGCTAATACTTGGGTTATTGGCCACTACCAAATAATCCACCTTAAGCGGAATGTTCGGTACATTGCGGCGACTGTGCCTCCGCAATAGAGCAATTCTTTTTCCGCCCAACATGCCATATTCGTTGGTATTCGTTTTGTTAAGCCCGTCTATCTCTAGTTTTTCATTTCCGTTAGCATGCAAAAAAGGGAAAACGCTTCTCTCCATTTTTGTGGTGTCCTCTAAAGCCTCACAGTCTGCCCATATTTTACCTTCCAGTCCCTTTAAATTGGCTATCGTTGTAAAGTCTGGGTATTGGTATACTATAAGTTGTTGTTGCGTTTTTTGCTGGTAAAACCTCAAGTTGTTTCCTGCTAACAAAACTACCAT
>CAIOSU010000344.1 GCA_903861055.1 uncultured bacterium | reverse complement strand
CTAAATTCTGGACGGTTTATGGAGCGGTAGTAGGCTAGCCTCAATTGCTGCTTCTCGTTTAGGTTGTAAGCCACATTGAGCGAGGGCAATAAACTGGCTATTGGGTTATAAACTAATATAGGTCTATCGGCAAATGTGCGGCTGGTAAGTTCTTGCACATTGTACTCGGTGCGCAGTCCTGGCAAAATGGTCAGTTTCGGAGATATCACGAATTTGAAACTCACGTAGCCCGCTATCAACTGGTTGGTTGCATCGTATCTGTCGCTTGGGTTGGTTCCTTCGCTTAGTGCAAAGCCAGTGGTGCTGTTTATATTTTCAGCAGCAAAAACATCCTGCAACGGAAGCACTAATAAATCTTGGTCGAATGCTGAGGTTCTCGTTTTTTTGTACGACATCCACCTAGCCGAAAAAGTGCGCTGTTTGTATTCATAATACACGCCGGCTTTTAAAGTACCCAGTGGTTTTTCTTTCTTCTTTAGGCTAAAGTCATGTTCAAAATCGGCACTCACCATGCCTAATGTTTCATTAAGGTTCGAGAAAAACCGGCCAGCATCGAGGGTTGAGGCTACTGGCGAAATGATAACTGTATAGGGTACATCGGTAGTACTACCTATGCTTTGGCGGGTTCTTACTCTTCTGAAATCGGGTTGTTTGCCAATTACTTTCGAAAAACCGCCTGTCCAGTTGATTTTTGATATGCCATTGGCCAAATCGTGGGTGCCCGCCAACTGGCTATTGAATATGGTGCGGCTATAATACTGATAAGAAAAGTCGCGTACGTTACTGTTTTCTTCAATATTAACACCTGTGCGCAGTACTGCTTGGTTAGTGCCCAGTTGGTTCAAGAAATTGCGAAACTCAAGCCGGTGGCCTTTTTTTAACTGAAACGACCAATTGTGCATCAAGCTGCTTCGTACGGTATTAATGTAGTTTTCGTCGCGGTAATCGTATATTTTATCACTTTCCTGAAGTTCTTCATCAAATTGGTTATAGCTGAAATTGGTTGCTCGGTAAGAACGGTAACTGTTAGAATAATTAATTGCCGTTATGTTGCTTGTGCGCACTTTACCAATCAGGAAGTTTCGCAAAATCTGAAAATTGAAGCGTATATCGGGTATGGCAGTAGTTTGGTTGGGCGCCCAGTTGTTTGCAAAACTCTTGCCTAATGTGCTTAAATACGCTGCATCGTTTATCGTATTTAGGCTAGCAGGGAAATTATTAGGCAAGTCTCGTTTGCCAGCACCTAAGCCAAACACATCGCCTGCGTAGTTGCCACCGTGGTAGTAGGTATTAAAGGTGCTGCCCGAGCGATATGACATAGCTAGCCCAATATCAATTCGGTTGCTATCGGCCATGTTACGAGTATAAACCTTTACAATGCCACCAGCAAACTCGCCTGGCAAATCTGCTGTAGCTGTTTTATGTATAACTACTCTATCTAAGGCACTACTAGGTATGGCATCAAACGAAAATGCTTTTTTATCAACCTCAGCGCTTGGGGTAAGAACCCCGTTAAGCAATACATTATTATATCGTTCGCTTAAGCCCCTAATCATCACAAAATTGCTGCCTACAATAGTTACGCCAGGCACTCGCTTTAGAACATCGGTAGCGTTTCGGTCTTGGGTTTTCGATATTTGGGAGGCAGATATAGCATTTACAATTGCATCGCTCTTTCTTGTTTCAATTATTACCGCGGTTTCGGTATTGGTTATGCGGCTACCTCCTACATCTACAGTGCCCAATAGTTTGGCATCGCTCGCAAGACTGATATTAAGAGAGGTAAAATTATTTGCGACAATACTAACATTTTGGGTGTCACTTACATAACCAATTATGGCTATTACTATGCTGTGCTTACCCGCTGGCAGTTCCAGACTATATGCACCGTCAAAATCGGTGGTGGTACCGAAGCTAGTGTTGGGTATATAAATACTGGCAAATGGTAACTTCTCTCCGTTGCGCCCATCAGTTACTATGCCCGTTAGCCTGCCCATTTGGGCTTGGGCATAACAGCACGAAAGCAGCATTGTAAAAAGTAGGTAAATACGTGGCAACATGAAAAAACTTTGTATTGCGAAATTAGCGTTTGGCAGTGGCAATGGTTAGCAATGGTTCGTTAACATTTTCTTAATAATTTCAATCGCTAAAAAAGTAACAGGAGGAATAACCTAAAAGCGCTAAATGATAGTATTATTGCATTACAGGTTTGCCTTTCTATTGTTTATGATGCATACTTATGGTAATTTTCTGTTAACATTAGTTTAATAAGCAGAAAACTTTTTAAAACTAATTTTGAACAGTATTAAACAACATAACCATGAAGTCTTTACCACTTTCACTACTCTTTACTTTTTTTAGCGCATTTTCTTTTGCCCAAATTGGAAATTTTACTTCTGTAGAGCCTACTTTTCAAGATGAACTATTGCATATTCCTTCAAGCCATGCTTTCCAAGTACTTGCTCAAGAAGGAGATGTATTAACGGATGGTTCATCGATGGGACAATGGAGCGACTTGACCGCCTATGTGCCAATAGATGGCAGTAGCACCCACGGATACCTTTGCGTAAATTCGGAGTTTGTACCAGGTGCTGTATCTATTTTCGAAATTCAATTGAACCCAAATACTAAGCTATGGGAAGTTTTGAATTCAAAGAACGCTGATTTTACAGCTTTTAATTGCAACGCTGGCATTGCAGTAGCTGGCACTATTGCCAATTGTTCAGGTGGTGTTACTCCATGGGGCACAGTTGTTACTTCTGAAGAGTCTGATGAGGTACCTCAGTTTTTGTGCAATTACCAAGGCTACAAATCTTTTGGCTGGAATGTAGAAATAGATCCACTAACGGGTGATGTTGTGGACTACGACAATGATGGCAACCCAGATAAAGTTTGGGCCATGGGAAACATGAAGCATGAGAATGTTGCTTTTGCAAATGATAGCCTTACCGTTTACCAAGGCGAAGACAACTCATCGGCAGGGTTTTTATACAAGTTTATCATGGACAATAAAACAGACTTGAGCAGCGGAAAACTTTACGCACTTAAGCTGGCGAGCAATTGGATTACTAGCGGCGAGGCTACTTGGATTTTGATACCAAACACTACCAAATCGGAGCGTAACGATGTTACAGCTGCAACCAATAGTCTTGGGGCAACAAAGTTTGACCGTGTTGAAGACATAGAGATTGGTCCTGATGGCAAAATTTATTTTACTTCTACCGGCCAGAATATTGTGTTTAGGTTTAATGATGTTGATAATGCCACAGCAAACGGTTTCGAGATTTTTATTGATAACGTTAATGTACCAATTCAAACTGAATCAGGAACTTTTCAGGCATTGTTTGCCGCTCCAGATAACTTAGCATTCGATAATCAGGGTAATTTGTGGATAAATCAAGATGGTGGCGAGAACTATTTTTGGATGGTTGAGCCTACTCACACGGTTGCAAATCCTAAAGTGCATGTGTTTGCAAACACCCCCAACGGTTGCGAAAGCACTGGAACCCATTTCACGCCTGATGGCAAATATATGTTCATTAGCATTCAGCACCCAGAGGCTACTAATGTTGCGTGGCAAAACGATGTTGCCGACCGTAGCGTAGTTTTCGATAAATCGGCGACGATGGTAATTGCGCTGAACGAAGACCTTGGTGATACCACCACCGGTATTGCTGGCCCAATGGAAGATACGGGTATGTTTAATACTTTGGTGGTATATCCTAACCCAGTTGCTGAAGTGTTCAATATTTCGCTAAATTCTGCCATCTACGATTATGTAGATATTATCATTTATGATGCTACCGGCAAGCAAGTAAAAACAACCAATCTTTTTGTAAACCTTGGCCGCAATGAGTTGCAGATTGACGCAAGCCAGCTAACGGTTGGGCAATATGTTTTAACACTGCGCCATCGCAAAGGGCACATTACTACTACTTTCCAAAAGTAATTGGTATAATTCTATCTCTTGTTATCTAAAACCCCGCTCCTTATTAGGAGTGGGGTTTTTCTTTTTTGCAATACATAGGTTATCGTGGCGTTTTGTTATCTCATTCTATTATTTTAGCAAGTAACTACTGCATATGAAAAGACAATATTTGTTGCTTAGCCTAATTTTTATGGTTTCGTTTAGTGCTTGTAAAAAAGAGGATAAAACCATTGACTACGATACGGTTGATAATTTCTACAAAAAGGTATCTACCATTGAGGTTGAAGTGGCTTACGAACCAGGTGCAGAACCATATACTACCCTTACCAATGGCG
Organism: uncultured bacterium; assembly: GCA_903861055.1. GTDB lineage: Bacteria > Bacteroidota > Bacteroidia > Chitinophagales > CAIOSU01 > CAIOSU01. The sequence continues at coordinate 5,479 of CAIOSU010000344.1, read as the reverse complement.
ATAATATTTGGCAGTTTACACAAACTAATGTCGAAGCACTTTTTGATGGGCGTCCTGTTAGCGTAAGTGTAACGGTGCCACCTAATTTAGCTTCTATGCAGCAAATACCTGATCAAAACAGGGATAACTATAGTGCTCAGGATGTAATGAACTTGGCTACTAGGTTTCGCGAAGGAGTTAATACCCAAACTAGCGGCAATCTTTGGGTGGTTTTTCTGGACGGCTATTTTAAAGATGGCGACAGCTTGCGCACCAATGTATTGGGCGTAAATATTACTGGCACTAGTGTTACAGCAGTTTTTAAGCCTGTTATAAATGGTGTGGGTGCATTAACATCGCAGCGCAAATACATTGAGCAAAGCACTGTGGTGCACGAGCTTGGCCATGCACTAGGACTTGTAAATTCTGGCTTGCCCGAGACTAGTAACCACACCGATACCGATCACGGCGGCCATTGCACCAATCAGGATTGCGTAATGTATTGGCTAAATGAAGGTGCTGTAAACCTTTCCAACTTTGTAAGCCAAAACGGCATGAGTCAGTTTACAGTAGTTTTCGGCCCAGAGTGCTTACAAGATACTAGGTCGTTTTTTCCGTGATGGTTAGTTATTGGTTATTAGTTAACTAGTATTACTAACCATTAAACCAATCAACCAGTAAACCAATCAACAAATTAACCAATAGCCAACTAGGCTTGCGCAGTTGGGGTGCCAAAGTTCAAGGGCATACCACCGTAAGTGTCATCCTCTTCTATTGTACCGTTTACTTGCTCGTATTTCTTTACATTGTCGGTTAATGCGCGCAACAGACGCTTAGCATGTTGCGGGGTAAGTATAATGCGCGATTTTACTTTTGCTTTCGGTACACCAGGCATTACGCGCACAAAATCAACCACAAACTCAGCATTGCTGTGGGTAATAATCGCAAGGTTTGAGTATACACCTTCTGCTACGTCTTCTGTCAACTCAATATTCAGTTGGTTCTGCATTTGTTCTTCAGCCATGATTGCTATTGTTATTATGTGTTACAATTTTAAGTGAAATTATTGGCTCTACCTAAAGTTATGGGTTTCGAATTACGGGTTTCGAGTTAGATTCTTTTAGCTTGATATAGGAATTGGTTGGTTGTTTTTTTTTCACTTAGAAGAACAGATTGAAACTCGTAACTCGCAACCCGTAACCCGCAACGCTATAACCCGCAACAAAAAAAGGTAGCCTCTTACGGGGCTACCTTTTCTATTGAGTATCGTCTCAGTTATGCGAGACGCAGCTTACAGTTATTCTTCAATAGCCACTGCTTCGTGGGCTTTGCGAGATTCTGCCAAACGATCGTACTCTTCGCGAGAGCCAACGATTACGTCTGCGAAACGGCGCATACCAGTACCAGCAGGTATTTGGTGACCAATGATTACGTTTTCTTTCAAGCCCAACAACAAGTCTTCGCGGGCTGCAATTGATGCAGTGCTCAACACTTTGGTGGTCTCTTGGAACGATGCGGCCGAAATCCAACTTTGCGTACCCAAAGATGCACGGGTGATACCTTGTAGCATTGGCTCTGAAGTAGCAGCCGCTGCGTCACGGAATTCAACTGTTTTCTTATCGTTACGTTTCAACTGTGAGTTCTCTTCACGTATTTGGCGGAAGGTAACAATTTGGCCTACACGCAATAGCTCGCTATCGCCGCGGTCGGTTATAACTTTTTTGTCGAATATACGGTCATTCTCTTCAATGAACTCAAATTTGTCAACTGGTTCATTTTCTAGGAATCGGGTATCACCGGCATCCAAAATCATTACTTTACGCATCATTTGGCGCACAATGGTTTCAATGTGCTTGTCGTTGATACGCACACCTTGCAAGCGATATACTTCCTGAATCTCGTTTACCAAGTACGATTGTACCGCAAATGGTCCTTTGATAGATAGGATATCTCCTGGGGTGATAGCGCCTTCTGACAATGAAGTTCCAGCCTTGATGTAATCATTTTCTTGTACCAAGATGTGTTTGGTAAGCGGCACCATGTACTTGCGCACTTGGCCTTCTTTTGATTCGATCAAGATTTCGCGGTTACCACGTTTGATTGAACCAAATGCTACTACACCATCAATCTCAGATACTACTGCTGGGTTCGACGGGTTACGGGCTTCAAAAAGCTCCGTTACACGTGGTAGACCACCGGTAATATCTCGTACTTTACCCAACACGCGAGGTATCTTAATCAATACTTCGCCCGGTTTCACGGTATCGCCATCGTTTACCACTACGTGCGCACCTACTGGTGTGTTGTAGTTTTTCACTTCAGCTTTACCTTTCACGTTCATGCCAGGAATCTTACGCTTATCACGACTTTCAATGATTACTTTCTCGCGGTGACCAGTCTGTTCGTCTGATTCTTCGCGGTAAGTAACACCTTCAATCAAGTTATCGAATTCCACTTTACCGCCAATCTCAGAAATGATAACGGCGTTATATGGATCCCATGCACAAAGCGCATCGTTCTTCTTCACTTTCTGGCCATCTTTCACCATCAACTCCGAACCATAAGGAACGTGATCGGTTTTTAGGTTTTTGCCAGAAGCGTCGTTGATTTTTATCTCACCAGTACGGCCCAACACTTTCAAGCGTTTTTCGCCTTGGTCGTCAATATACTCAATGGTACGGATGCTATCGAATTCAATTACACCATCAAATTTGGCAAGTAATTGACTCTCGGTTGCAATGTTTGATGCAGTACCACCCACGTGGAAGGTACGAAGCGTTAACTGTGTACCTGGCTCACCAATTGATTGGGCAGCAATGATACCTACAGCATCACCAGCCTGTGCAACACGGTTGTTGGCTAGGTGGCGACCGTAACATTTCACGCACACACCACGTTTAGTTTCGCAGGTAAGCACTGAACGAATTTCAACAGTCTCAATAGCTGCAGCATCAATTTTGCGTGCAGTTGATTCTATGATTTCTTCGCCAGCTTTAGCCAACAATTCACCTGTAAGTGGGTTCACTACATCGTGCAAGCTTACGCGGCCAAATATACGGTCGGTCAATGGCTCTACTATATCTTCATTGTCTTTCAATGCTGATATGGCAATTCCACGAAGTGTTCCGCAATCTTCTTCGGTAATAACTACGTCTTGGGCAACGTCAACCAAACGACGGGTTAGGTAACCCGCATCAGCTGTTTTCAATGCCGTATCCGCCAAACCTTTACGAGCACCGTGTGTAGAGATAAAGTACTCCAATACCGATAGACCTTCTTTCAAGTTCGATAGGATTGGGTTTTCGATAATTTCTGCTCCAGTGCTACCAGATTTACGCGGTTTCGCCATCAAGCCCCTCATTCCGCTCAACTGACGAATCTGCTCTTTCGAGCCCCTTGCGCCTGAGTCAAGCATCATGAACACTGAGTTGAAACCTTGGCGGTCATTGGCCAATTGGCTCAAAGTTACCTCGGTCAAACGAGTGTTGGCACGTGTCCAGATATCGATAGTTTGGTTATAACGCTCGTTGTTGGTTATCAGACCCATTTGGTAGTTGTCCCAAACTTCATCAACTTCTAGTTGGGCTTTATCCAACAAAGAGGTTTTTTCTTTCGGAACAATTAAATCGGCTAGGTTAAAAGACAAACCACCACGGAATGCCCAACGGAAACCTAAATCTTTAATATCATCCAAGAAATTGGCCGTACGTGGTACGTTGGTTGTTTGGATGATGTTGCTGATTACGGCACGCAGTGCTTTCTTGGTAAGTAGTGTGTTCAAGTAACCAACTTCGGCAGGTACTACTTGGTTAAATAGTACGCGGCCAACAGTGGTTTCCACTAACTTAGGTTCAAGCAAGTTGGTGTCGAGGTTCATCACTTTCGTGCGAACGTGAATCCAAGCGTGCATATCAATGCGTCCTTCGTTGTAAGCAATAATTACTTCCTCTGACGAGTAGAATTTTTTGCCTTCACCGCGAACGATTTCAGTATCAGTTGATTTACGACCTTTAGTCATGTAGTAAAGGCCCAATACCATATCCTGAGAAGGTAGCGTTACCGGATCGCCACTTTGTGGGTTCAAGATGTTGTGCGAAGACAACATCAACATTTGGGCTTCCATAATTGCAGGGTTGCTCAACGGAACGTGCACTGCCATTTGGTCACCGTCAAAATCGGCGTTGAAACCAGAACACACCAATGGGTGCAACTGGATAGCTTTACCTTCTACCAACTTAGGTTGGAACGATTGCATTGACAACCTGTGAAGGGTAGGGGCCCTGTTCAAAAGAACTGGGTGACCTTTCAAAATATTCTCTAAAATTTCCCAAATAACTGGCTCCTTACGGTCTACTAGTTTTTTGGCAGATTTTACGGTTTTTACAATACCGCGCTCAATCAACTTACGGATAACAAACGGTTTGAAAAGCTCCGCAGCCATGTCCTTAGGAAGGCCACACTCGTGCAATTTCAAAGTTGGTCCTACTACAATAACCGAACGACCAGAGTAATCGACACGTTTACCCAACAAGTTTTGACGGAAACGACCTTGCTTACCTTTCAATACATCGCTCAACGATTTCAAAGCACGTCCACCTTCAGCTTTTACAGCGTTCGATTTGCGGCTGTTGTCAAACAGTGAATCCACTGCTTCTTGCAACATACGCTTCTCGTTACGCAAGATTACTTCTGGGGCTTTGATTTCGATAAGGCGTTTCAAACGGTTGTTGCGGATGATAACCCTACGGTATAAGTCATTCAAATCAGAGCTGGCGAAACGACCACCATCAAGAGGCACCAATGGGCGTAGTTCAGGTGGTATTACTGGCAAATATTGAATCACCATCCATTCGGGGCGGTTTTCTATACGGCCGTTGGCATCGCGGAAAGCTTCAACCACGCTCAAGCGTTTCAAAGCTTCTGCCTTACGTTGCTGTGATGTTTCATTGGCTGCTTGGTGGCGTAAGCTGTACGATAGTTCGTCTAACTCAACACGCGCCAATAAGTCACGAATGGCATCAGCACCCATTTTGGCGATAAACTTGTTCGGGTCGTTGTCGTCCAACATTTGGTTACCTGCTGGCAATTTGTCCAAGGTATCCAAATATTCTTCTTCCGAAAGCAACGACAAGTATTCGATAGGAGTACCCTTCTGGTCTTCGTATGCTGCTGCCACACCCGGCTGGATTACTACATATCGCTCATAATAAACGATTGTTTCTAACTTCTTGGATGAGATACCCAATAAGTAACCGATTTTGTTTGGCAAAGATTTAAAGTACCAAATGTGAACTACAGGCACCACCAATTTGATGTGGCCCATACGCTCACGGCGTACTTTTTTCTCTGTTACCTCAACACCGCAGCGGTCGCACACGATACCTTTGTATCGAATGCGCTTGTATTTTCCGCAATAGCACTCATAATCCTTTACTGGACCGAAGATACGCTCGCAGAACAAGCCATCGCGCTCAGGTTTATAAGTACGGTAGTTGATGGT
>CAIOSU010000343.1 GCA_903861055.1 uncultured bacterium | reverse complement strand
GTGATTTCCTTTATTTCTTGGGTTATGGGATTTTACCTCGTTGGTCTGGAAGTCTACTACTACAAACACAACCGAAAGAAATATAAGCGACGCACAGGCCAAGGCTCAGTGGGCGTTGAAATACTTACCACAAGCATTAGCCGTGGCAACTTTGATGAACAAGGTGCACCCAAGCCAGCAGCCGAACTGGTGCGTAAAATAAGCATGAGCACCAATCCACACCATGTTTTTACTGATTTCATTCAGCATGGGTATGGCATACTCGATATAACGCCCGAAAGAGTTATTGCCGAAATGTGGTACTCGCCAGTGTTATACCAAACCACAAAAGAAAAATTTGGGGTAGCCCTGAGAGTAAGAAATGGTAAAAATAAATGGGACTGGAGACTACTAGCCGAACCATTAAAGCAAGAATAAAGAAAAGTAAGGCTAGAAATTCAAAATTAACCCAGCACGTATACAATATTTCCCTCCACTTAGCGTCATTAAGCTATCGAAATAGCGCCAACGAAGAAACTTTCAACACACTAAAAGTTTCTATTAGTTAATTGTATCAATAGTTTGAATAGAAACTTCGCACCACAAGCAACCAATGTTACCCTGTTTCGTTTTAATAGTGCTTTAAGTTTGAGTAATTTCGCAACCGGAAAAAATTTCCACCCTTTTTCAAAGGGTCTAACTAAAACCTAAACCGTGAAACAGGCTTACCTTTTCACTCTGCTATTGTGCCTTTTACCTTCTTTAGTTTTTGCCCAAACGGCAATAATACAAGGTACCGTGTACGATTCAAAGACCAAAGAAACCCTACCTGGGGTAACTGTAATGGTAAATGACTCAACAGGAACAGCTACTGACCTTGACGGTAAATTCTCGCTAGAGGTAGCACCCGGAAACTATCAAGTCCAGTTCAGATTTATTGGTTTTAAACCCACAAACAAAGAGATCCGCACCAAAGAAGGCGAAACTGTAACACTTGATATACGAATGCTAGGAGGTGCCGAGGAGCTGAACGTAGTAACGGTGAGCGGTACCAAAACCGAGCGCAGGTTGGTAGAAGAAACCGTAAGTATAGAAGTACTTAAAAAAGATTTGATAAACAACACCAACAGTGTTACCCTATCAGAGGCCATTGATAAAGTAGCCGGTGTAACCATCTTCGATAACCAGATAACCATACGCGGCGGCAGCGGATATCAATTTGGTGCCGGCAGTAGGGTCTTGCTGTTGATAAACGACCTACCGCTTATGAGCGTTGATCGTGGTGAGATACGTTGGAATTTTGTACCGTTAGAAATTGTAGACCAAGTAGAAGTAACCAAATCGGCATCATCGGCACTATACGGTGCATCGGCGCTGAACGGTGTGGTAAACGTGCGCACAGGCTATGCAAAAGAAAAGCCAGAAACCGAGGCATTGATATATTACAATGGCTATGCCAAACCCCGAAATAAAGATTATGCTTGGTGGACCGATGCCCCCAACAACCCCATGCGCTACGGAGGCCAGTTCAGTACCAAGCACCGTATTGGCGATCATGACCTATCCCTTGGCGTAAGCTATAACAAAACTACGGGTTTTATTCGCCTGCTCGATTCTGGCTTTTCGCGCCTTACGCTGCAATATCGCCACCGCCCGCACAGCGCACCTGGTCTATCTTATGGCATTTTGGCCAACCTAATGGATAGCCAAGAAGGTGATTATTTTTTCTGGAACAGCACCGCAACAGGAGTTTATGTTCCGTTTGGTAGCAACGGAAACCGCGAGCGAGGGACTATAAGCGCCCAACGCAGACGCACCATTATGATTGACCCTTGGGTTACTTATTTCGATAAATTCGGTAATAAGCACACATTACGCTTCCGTTATTACCATAACAACTTATATTTTACTGGAGAAAACCAGCTTGCCAACCAATATTTAGCCGAATACCAATACCAACGCAAATATCGTGTTGGCCTTACCACTACCGCCGGCATACAAGCCCAAAGGTTTAGCCTAATCAACCAAGACTTGGGCAACCACAACGGCTACAACGTTTCAACGTATGCTCAAATGGACCAAAAACTAGGCAGGGTAAACCTTGTTGCCGGCTTTAGGTACGAGTACTTTAAACTAGATACTGCGTTTAGCAATGGTCGCCCAGTGGTTTCGGCGGGCATAAACTACCAACCCGGAAAAACAACCTATTTAAGGGCATCGTTAGGGCAGGGTTTCCGCTTTCCGAGCATAGCCGAAAGGTACGTTGATGAAAACCTAGAAGGTATCAACATCTTCCCTAACCCAGACCTGCAACCAGAGTTTGGCTTGAACTCAGAAATCGGTGTAAAGCAAGGATTCAAAATTGGCAAATTCCTGGGGTATGCCGATTTGTCGATGTTTTGGATGGAATACTGGAACATGACCGAGTTTACCTTTGATGTTTACTTGCCCGATGTATTGCCAGAAGGAGCAGTAGCAACAGACTATATCGGCTTTAAATCGATTAACGTAAGCAGGGCGCGAATTGCAGGTTTCGAGGCTTCGGTATACGGCGAAGGGAAAATTGGACAGACTTTAGTGACATGGCAAGGCGGCTATACCTATACCTATGGTGTAGACCTTAACCAAGGAGAAGATGTGCAAAACATCGGTAGCTATTTGGGTAAGTTGTTTAAAAGTATAGGTTCATCATCAGAAGATGTGTTGCAACCCATGCTTAAATACAGGATGAGGCATTCGATAAAAAACGATATACAGCTTGAATACAAGCAGTTTATTTGGGGAATCGACGTCCGCTATTATGGCAAAGTAGAAAAAGTGGATGATATTTTTGTAGCCTACATACCCGGCCTAAAAGAATACCGTGCCCAAAACGACCATGGAGCCGTGCTATTAAACCTGCGCATGGGATACAGCTTTAACAAATACGGCAAACTGAGTTTGATTGTCAATAATGTATTAAACAGCGAAATTTCTTATCGCCCGGCCCGCATGGAAGCCCCTTTAAACTTCGTATTGCAGTATAAAATAAAAATCTAACATGCCATGTTGTTGGCAAAATCAATACATCTTTGTATCTTACCTTCCAAATTAGGTAGTTAAAAGCTATGAAATGTTGTTGCCCCCCACCTTTTCGTAGACTTGAACAGTACTCAGATTAAGTGCCAACAAAACCTGCTATGAAACGTATTAACTTTATTTTAATGTTGGTAGCCCTCTTATTTGCTGCTGACGTCACAGGGCTATTTGCTCAAACTTATGTCGACGGACCCATTCAATTGCAAGTTCGTTTGCGCGATATCAGGATTAAGTACAATGGCAACAGTGCTTCAGATTTAAACCTGAATATCGGTGGCCTTGGTCTATCAAACTTTGAGGATGACGAACTAACCTTTTACGTTTGGGCAACCGACAATGCAAATGTAAGTGGGCTTACTTGGCAAGGGGGTACCTGCCGCCAGGCAAACTTAACAATGCTCAATGGTGGTCCTGATTTTTCGCCCGATTACAACACCGTCCTTTATAATCATACCTATTTAACCCCATCGGTTGCACAATACGTATCAATACGATTAGATGCTTGGGAAGATGATGTACCTACCGATTTTGCCATTATTAGCGGCATCACCGCATGCGGAAGCACTGGAAACCGCTGTACTTTTGAAACCAACGTATGTTGCGTCAATCTTTTCGGTTGTTTGTTTAGCGAAGAAGACGACTTAAGATGCAATGCGAACCCTTACCAGCCGCAACTGAATTATCGTTTAGACTCCACAACCAACCAGCTAATTTCGCCATGCTTGTGGTACGATCAAGGTTATGTAGTAGGCGGCGGTTGCACCAACAATTTCTATCGCCCCCGTATCGAAACGTTCTTTAGATACACAAGAGGCAATGGTTGCGCCGATGCTATTGATTTGGGTACCATGGCCTCGGGAAGTACCATTACCCATTTCAACAATAATAGCTGCTACAACAACAACTTTACGCCAAGCCCGGGTAATGATGTATTCTATAGCTTTACCATAAATGGCCCTTTAGGTATCAATGCAAGTTTGTGCGGTATTAATGGTGCGCAGTTTGATAGCTACTTATACTTACTTGATACCAACTGCAACATTGAAGCATCAAACGATAATGGCTGCGGCAGCCAATCAACAGTATCATACTATTTGTGCCTGCCTGGCACATACTACCTAGTAGTGGATGGCGCAACCGCTGCGGCCCAAGGAACCTTTACCTTGGTGCTTACCGAAGACACTAACTTTACCTTCAGAAGTACCATGAGCAAACGCGATGCGCTTTGTTTTGGATCGAACGATGGTTGGGCAAAAGTGGATGTCATTGGCGGCTTCCCGCCATATACCTATCAATGGACAGGCGGCACAGGCGGCACTACTACCGACTCGGTATATGGCTTAGGACCAGGTACCTACTATGTTGATATTACTGACTTTAAAGGTTGTGTAATAGCCGATACTGTAACCATTACAGAGCCAACGCCATTATTGCTGAGCTTAAGCGCAACCAATGTGCAGTGTAGCGGATACACTGATGGAACAGCTACCGTAACCCCAAGCGGCGGCACCCCGCCATACACCTACCTCTGGATTACATTCCCATTGCAAACCACCCAAACGGCAGTGGCTTTGGGTGCTGGAACTTATACCGTAAACGTTATTGATTTTAATGGTTGTGTAAATGTTGACTCGGTAACCATAGGCACCAACACCCAAATTATACTAACTACCGATACCATTCGAAATGTAACCTGCTTTGGTGCTGCCGACGGGTATGTAAATATAACCCTAGCAGGAGGCAACCTACCGTATGCCTACAATTGGTCGCATGGGCCTACTACCGAAGATGTAACTGGGCTAGCTCCTGGGCAATATACCGTAACCGTATATGACCAAGACAGCTGTTTTGTAACCAGTACCTATAATATCACCCAGCCAACGTTATTGGTTACCTCAATAATTGACACCTTGAATTTGAGCTGTAATGGCGGAAGTGATGGTATTATAACCACCATAACTAATGGTGGAACCCCGCCTTATAGTTACCTATGGAGCAACGGCCGCACTAACCCTAACTTGCTGAATGTTACCGCTGGCACCTATACGTTAACGGTTACCGATGCACAAAACTGCACCACTACAACTACCCATACGTTGAATGAACCAGCGCCACTAAACATCATTTGGACGGTGCAAAACCCACAATGTTTTGGGCAAACCAATGGCAGTATTCAACTGAATGTAACCGGTGGCACCGCCCCGTATAACTACTCTTGGACCACTGCTGATACTACCCGAGACCTAAGCAATCTTGGAGAAGGAGTATATGGAGTATTGATAACCGACACCAACAATTGCCTTTACTTCGATTTTGCAGTGTTGTTTACCAACGCTAGGCTCGAAGCAGATGTGGCATCGGTAACCAATGCCGATTGCAACGGTAATAGCACCGGAGCCATAACGCTTGATGTAGTTGGCGGAGGAGGCATATACACTTATGTATGGTCTAATGCTGCGGCAACGGGTCAAAACCCTACCAACTTACCGGCAGGCCCTTACGGGGTAACGGTAACCGACCAAGATGGTTGTGCCGACTCAACCTCAACAATTATTACCCAACCAAGTACCTTGATAGCCAGCATTACCAGCACTGTTGATGCTAGCTGCAATGGGTATAGCAACGGCAGCATAAGTGTAGATGTAACTGGTGGCACACAACCCTATGTTTACTTATGGAGCAACGGCACTGTGACTGAGGACTTGATAAACCTACCTGCTGGTTCATATCAATTGAGCGTAACGGATGCACAAAACTGCCAAGTATTTAGTTTAAGCACACCGATACTGGAACCAGCGCCATTGGCTACCATACTAACTGGTGCTAACCCTGGCTGCCCAGGTGCCACAAACGGAAGCATCAATTTATTGGTAAACGGAGGCACGCCGCCATATACTTATAATTGGAGCAATGGTTCCCTTACACCAAACCTTAGCAATGTAGGCTCTGGCACCTATACCGTGGTGGTAACTGATACCAAAGGATGTACCACCAGCGATACTATTACCCTTGCCAATAGCAGCGCTTTGGTTGCCAACGAATCTATATCTGACTTGGCGTGTTTTGGACAGGCTAACGGTTCAATCACCCTAAATGTAACAGGAGGCAATGCCCCTTACACCTACACTTGGAGCCCTGCAGTTGGCAATAGCAACAACTTAACGGGTCTATCGGGTGGCCAATATGATTTAACAATTACCGATGCGCAAGGATGTTTTGCAACCTTTAGCTACCAGGTTAATGAGCCGCTTGAGCTAACCCTTGCAATAAGCAGCACCGATATAACTTGCTTTGGCGACGCAGACGCCATAGCCACCAGTACATTGGTAGGAGGTGTACCCAACTATGTATACAACTGGAGCAATGGACAAACAAGCGCTGCTGCCACAGGTTTGGGGCCAGGTCCTATTTCGTTGACCATTGTTGATGGAAATAACTGTAGCGTAACCGCTAGTACCACCGTAATTGGCCCAGCACAGTTAGTTGGAAATGTAGACAGCCTATTTGATGTTAATTGCTTTGATGGAAATGACGCCAGCGTATACCTTAGCGCTACTGGTGGCAGGCCAGGCTATATTTACTCGGTGCAAAACAATGTTTTCCAGCCATCACCTAATTTCATTGGATTGGATGCAGGCAATTACGAGGCGCTTATTCTTGACACCAATAACTGCCGTGTACTTGTGCCATTTACCATTAGCCAGCCGGCAGCATGGGAAGTGTATTTCGAAGACCCATATGTGTTTATCTCGCGTGGGGCACAGGTAGCTTTGCAGCCCGAAAACAATAGCCTGACCGGAATAGTATCATACTCTTGGAGCCCAGCCGATGGCTTGAGCTGCACCGATTGCGAAAACCCTCAGGCTTCGCCAATTGAAACTACCACTTATACCCTAACCGCTACCGATACCAACGGCTGTATTGCAACAGAAAAGATTGTTGTGGTGATTAAGAACAAGTACGAGATTTTCTTCCCGAATGCATTCTCGCCAAACGGAGATGGCCGAAATGACGTGTGGGCACCTATTGACTTTGGTTCAGCCGGAGAAATTGAAATACTGGTATTCAACCGTTGGGGCGAGAAGGTTTTTGAATCGAACGATATATTGAAAGGTTGGGACGGCACCTATAAAGGAACTGTTTTAACCCCTGAAACCTACCTTTACCATGTAAAAGGTACGTTCCTTGATGGTTTTGAGTTTAACGAAAGCGGAACGCTAGTATTGCTGCGTTAAAACAAACTAAACAAATAGAATAAAAGCCCTGCAGCTAAGCTGTGGGGCTTTGTTGTATTTGAAGTTTGATATTCGCGTTAAATATTGTCCACAAATGACCCTATAATATCTAAAAAACCGTATTTTAGGTGCCTGAACCCAACAACCTGCTAATCAACCATTTTATGAAAAGATTTAACCAACTTTTCTTTGCATTTGTAACCACCCTAATTTGCCTAACCAGCGGTATAGATGTTGCTGCCCAGATAGTAAACGATGGGCCGATTCAATTGGAAGTAAGGGTGCGCGAAGTTCGTACCTTTTTTGATGCAAGCGACCAATTGCTTGGTTTGACTGACCCAGATGAGATG
>CAIOSU010000342.1 GCA_903861055.1 uncultured bacterium | reverse complement strand
TCGTCGTTGTCCACGTCGCGTATATCTATCGGCTCTTGGGCATCCAGTTTGTAGGCATTCACACCCACTATCACATCTTGGCCGCTATCAATGCGCGCCTGTTTGCGTGCTGCCGCCTCCTCAATGCGCATTTTGGGCAAGCCAGTCTCAATGGCCTTGGCCATGCCGCCCAGTTCTTCCACCTCTTCAATCAGTTTCCAAGCCTTGTCTGCTAGTTGGGCAGTGAGGCTTTCTACATAATACGAGCCGCCCCAAGGGTCGACTACCTTGGTTATGTTTGTTTCCTTCTGGATGTATATCTGTGTATCGCGGGCTATTTTGGCCGAGAAGTCGGTAGGCAGGGCAATGGCCTCATCGAAACTGTTGGTGTGCAACGATTGTGTACCACCCAGTGCGGCGGCCATGGCCTCAATGCAGGTACGCGCAACGTTGTTGAACGGGTCTTGCTCGGTAAGGCTCCAACCGCTGGTTTGGCAGTGGGTGCGCAGTATCAGGCTTTTGTCGTCTTTGGGGTTGAACTGCTTGATGAGCTTGGCCCACAGCATGCGGGCGGCGCGCATTTTGGCAATCTCCATAAACGGGTTCATGCCGATGCCCCAGAAGAACGATAGGCGAGGGGCGAAGTCGTCGATATCGAGCCCGGCGGCAATGCCCGTGCGGATGTACTCCAGGCCGTCGGCGAGGGTATATGCCAGCTCAATATCGGCAGTGGCACCGGCCTCGTGCATGTGGTAGCCGCTGATGCTGATGCTGTTGAACTTCGGCATGTGCTGGCTGGTGTAGGCAAATATATCGGCAATGATGCGCATGCTGGGCCCTGGCGGGTATATATAGGTGTTGCGCACCATAAACTCTTTCAGTATGTCGTTTTGGATGGTGCCGCTCAGCTTGTCAAGCGATACGCCTTGCTCTTCGGCAGCAGTGATGTAGAAGGCCATGATGGGCAGTACGGCACCGTTCATGGTCATACTCACGCTCATCTCGTCAAGCGGTATCAGGTCGAAGAGTATCTTCATGTCCAGCACGCTATCGATAGCTACACCGGCTTTGCCCACGTCGCCCACCACGCGCTCGTGGTCGCTGTCGTAGCCGCGGTGGGTGGCTAGGTCGAACGCTACGGAAAGGCCCTTCTGACCAGCGGCCAAATTGCGGCGGTAAAAGGCATTGCTCTCTTCGGCGGTACTGAAACCGGCGTACTGCCTAATCGTCCAGGGGCGCACCACGTACATGGTGCTATATGGGCCGCGCAGGTATGGCGGCAGACCAGCGGCATAGTTTAGGTGCTGTAAGCCAATGCTATCGGCAGCGGTGTATAGTCCTTTAACGGCAATACCCTCGGGGGTTTGCCACGCTGGCCTATTGCTTGGTGTGGGCTGGGGCAGTTGCACGAGGGCGGTTTTTATATCAATCTTTGAGAAATCGGGCGGCACGGGTGTGTTAATTCAAAATTTAAAATTCAAAATTTAACATTGAACATGCGATTTTCCATGGACTATCAACTATGGACCATCGACTATTCGCTAAGATAAGGAGAATCCCGTCAAGACCCTGAGCCAATTGGTATTTTACTCGCTGTATCCTAAGCTGACTTCGGTATATTTCTTAAAGTTGTCCAGTATGGCTTGCCAACCGCTGCGCTGCAGCTCTGCTTCGTTTTCCGTTTCGGCTTCGAACTGTTCTGTTACGGTTACTCCGTTTGGAGTTTGGGCAAAGGTGATGCTTACTGTGCGGTCGTCCTCTAAGGTATAGGCAATTTTTTGCTGCTGAATTACTTCGGTGTAAGTACCGCCAAAATCGAAACCGAAACTGCCGTCTTTAGCCTCCATACGCGAAGAGAACTTACCGCCCACTTGCAGGTCGTTTTCGGCTTGGGTGGTGTGCCAATCGTCGCTGGCGGCGTTCCATTGTATAATGTGCTCGGGGCCAGTCCAATACTGCCACACCTGCGCCAGCGGGGCGTTTACGGTTGTTTCAATAGTTATAACGGTTGCCATGAGATTGTTTTTATAGTTGTTGCAAAAACAGGTATTGCAAAAATATCAATATTTTTTATTAAGCTGATGTGCAAAAACGACATTTTTCAGAGCGGCTTGCGATAGCATTTGGTATACTGGTTCATCGTTTTCGAGGAGGTGCCTTCGCCACCTCCAGTCTAGCCAAATCCAATACCTTCTTTTCAGGCGCAAAGGCTAGCATAGTGCTGTTTTGCTTGAGGATAGAGAAAATGATTTGGATTACTATTTTGGTTGGTTGCCACAACCTTAAACGACGCTTTTATAGTCAGGTAAGGCTGGTTCGGGCGTTTCTGTGCGGGCCAAAAAATGCCGCCTACTTGCAAGTCGTTTTAACACTTTGCAATGATCTAATCGTTGCTGGAGGCGTGCCATTCTGCACACTATTCATTTGAAAAGCTAAAAAAGGTGCCTCCAATTAGCACTTTTTGTGTTTCCTAAGTATAAATGCGTATTAGTTAGACGGAACAACTTTGCTTGTCTGCCGTAACAAGAGCATGTTGAGACAAATAGACAACAAAATCACCCAACTAATGGAAAGGCAGAAATTTATGTTATCGCTACTAGGCAACAAAGGTATGTGGCACTATTTACAAAGTAAGTATTCTTACAAGGTTTGCAGGCCAATGGTTTTGGCCGCTATTATTTTTTTTGTGTGTGGATTGGCTGCACAAGCGCAAACCACCGCATTTAGCGACGATTTTAGCGCAAACAACAGCACCACTTGGACCACCACAGGTGCCATAGGCAGCACCGCTTGGACCGTGAACCGCTCTGGTAACGACTGGGCCGCGCGCCGAACCTCCAACAGAATGGAGCTGACCAATGATGCCAGTGGCACTGGCAACTCCAACGGCTGGGCATTTGCTCATGTAAGTAGTAGTTCACTCAACTGCTATAGCGATGTGCTAAGCAGTAACCTGGGCACTGTGACCTGGAATTTTAACATGAGGCAGATAACTGGCGATCCTTCAGGTTTTGGAAGCAGCTCTTATGGTGTCGCATTTGTACTGGCAGGCTCGAGTGCTACGGCCGCTACCGCGGGTAGTGGCTATGCAGTAGTGCTTGGCCAAAGCGGCAGTACCGACCCAGTAAGGCTGGTAAGGTACAACAATGGCTTGCGAGGCACGCTAACCAATATTATCACCTCCAACACCAGCGGCCTTACCGATTTTGGTACTAACTACCTTAGTGTAAGGGTAGTTTATACACCATCAACCAATACTTGGCAGCTATTGCTGAGAAATGATGGCAGTTCAACGTTTGCCGACCCAGCAGCTGGCACCATGACATCGCAAGGTACCGCTACCAATAACACCTACACAGGTAACTCGCTTGGGTTTACGGGTGCTTATTGGCAAGGCGCGACCACTGCAAACCAAACCGCTTTTTTTGATAACGTATCTATAGTGCTGCAAACCCCAGTTGTGCCCGCACAGCCTTCCACCATAACTGGTACCACCACAGTATGCGGCGGCAGCAGCCAAACCTACTCGGTAACCAACGTGGCGGGTGTAACTTATACTTGGGCATTGCCCAGTGGTTGGAGTGGTACCTCCACCACCAATAGCATAACCGTAACCACGGGCAGCAGCAGCGGCACCATTACGGTTACCCCATCTACTAGCTGCGGAAACGGCACCGCGCGCACGCTGGCTGTAACCATAAGCGGCAATACCCCAACTAATGATTTGTGTGCCAATGCAACCAGTTTGGCCTGTGGCACTAGCGCGTTGGCGGGCTCAACCAATTGTACCTCCAACACAGCACACGGCACGGGTTACAGTATTAGCAACTACGGCGTTTGGTACACTTTCCAGGGCGATGATGCTTCTACCACCATAACTACTACTGCTGCTGCCGGTTTTGATCACGAGATGTCGATATTAACAGGCAGCTGTGGCGGTTTTACTCAAATTGCTACGAGGGATGTGAGCGGCACGGGCGGTACCGAAAGCTATGCATTTAATACGGTGAGCGGCACCACTTATTATGTGTATGTAGCTTACTTTACTACTGGCTCTACTACTGGCAATTTTACGATAAGCCGCACCTGCAACAATATTTCTTTTGTAAGCGGCAGCCAAGTAACCAGCGATACGATATGCGCTAGTAGCAACTTTACGGTATACGGAAGTAACATTGACGGTGAAATATGCACCTACAGTGGCAGCAATAAGT
>CAIOSU010000341.1 GCA_903861055.1 uncultured bacterium | reverse complement strand
GTACCAGAAACCTTACTCAAGTTCACACCATTCTCGCTGGCCAACTTGGCAGCCGCAGGACCGGCATGACCTTTAGCATAACCATCGGCAGCAACGGCTACGGGTGCTTCGGCTTTAGGGGCTTCTTGTTTAGGTTCTTCCTTCTTGGCTTCAACCTTAGGGGCTTCGGCTTTTGGTGCATCTGCAGGAGCAGCAGCACTGGTATCTATTTTACAAACCACATCGCCAATAGCAGCATCAGTGCCAGCTTCAATCAAAATGGTTATGGTACCGGCTTGCTCAGCGTTCAGCTCAAAAGTTGCTTTGTCGCTTTCCATTTCGCAAAGCACTTGGTCTTGCTTTACATAATCGCCGTTTTTCACCAACCAGTTAGCAATAGTTACTTCGCTAATCGATTCTCCAACGGGTGGTATTTTTACTTCTAGCATTGTAGAAAATTTGAGAATTTGGTAATTTGAAAATTTGGAAATGGGTATTGGAAAAGAAAATTTAATTTTCAAATTTCCAAACTAGCCCATTTTCAAACTATATTTCAAAGGCTTTATTTACAATATCTTGCTGCTCCTTAGCGTGTACTTTTTGGTAGCCCGTTGCTGGTGATGCGCTGGCCTTGCGGCTTACCACATCCCAATTTACCCCACGGTAGCTACTCAGTATATATACCCAAGCGCCCATATTGGCCGGTTCTTCCTGTACCCAAGTGAACTTGGCATTTTTGTACTTCGCAACCACAGCATCCACTTGCTTATGCGGCAGCGGATACAGTTGCTCTAAGCGCACCAAAGCCACATCTTCACGCTTTTCGGCCTCTTGTTTCTCTAGCAAATCATAATAGATTTTGCCTGAGCAAAATACCACTTTCTTTACTTTATCTGCCTTCTTGATGGTTGCATCGTCAATCAACTCTTGGAAACCGCCCTTGGTGAGGTCGGCAATAGGCGATACGCAGCGCGGATGGCGTAACAACGACTTAGGCGACATGTTTATCAATGGCTTACGGAACGGACGCTCTTGCTGCCTACGCAAAGCGTGGAAGAAGTTGGCTGGAGTAGTAATATTGGATACCGTAATGTTATATTCAGCCCCCTGTTGCAAGAAACGCTCTAAACGGGCGCTGCTGTGCTCGGGGCCTTGGCCCTCGTAACCATGCGGCAACAGCATAACGATACCGCTCATGCGCTGCCATTTGGTTTCGCTGCTGGTAATAAACTGGTCAATCATACTCTGGGCGCCGTTCACAAAATCGCCAAACTGCGCTTCCCAAATAACCAAGGTTTGTGGCGAAGCCAACGAGTAACCAAACTCAAAGCCCAAGGCTGCAAACTCGCTCAACAAAGAATTATGGATGCGCAATTTGCCTTGTTTTGGGGCAAGATTGTCCAAGCGATTGTATTCGTGGTTATCGCTCTCGTCGTATAGCACAGCATGACGGTGAGAGAAGGTTCCGCGCTTCACATCTTGGCCAGATAAACGCACGTCATTGCCAGTTAGCAAAATAGAACCAAAGGCAGCCAATTCGGCCATTGCCCAGTCTACTTGGCCTTCTTCCATCATTTTGTCCTTTTGCTTCATCATCCTATCCACTTTCGATAGGGCTTTGAAACCTTCAGGCAACTCGTTTATCTTTTTGAGGATACTATCAACATCCTTCTTTGAAATACCGGTTTTCGGAGAGCTGTCAAAATCTTCCGGGGTCGATTTGCGCAGTGCTTTCCAAGCCAATTCAGGCTCTTGGTATTTGTATGGCAAGCTCTTTTGCTTCACCATATCTAGGCGGTCCTGCAGCAAGGCCCAATAGTCATCATCAATTTTCTGAGCTTCAGCTTCGCTTATCTTACCTTCGGCTTTGAGTTTTTCGATGTACAGAATACGTGGGTTATCGTGCTTCTCAATTAGCTTATACAAGCCAGGTTGAGTGAATTTAGGCTCGTCGCTTTCATTATGACCATGGCGGCGGTAGCACACCATATCAATAAACACATCGGCATCAAATTTCTGGCGAATTTCGGCAGCCAACTCTACGGCAAATACCACGGCCTCCACATCATCACCATTTACATGGAACACCGGTGCTTCAACCATGGCAGCCATGCTGGTGCAGTAAATTGATGAACGGGCATCGTCAAAATCGGTAGTGAAACCGATTTGGTTGTTGATAACAAAGTGCAAAGTACCACCCGTGCGGTAGCCTTTCAATTTGCTCATTTGCACTACTTCATAACCTACCCCTTGGCCCGGCAAAGCCGCATCGCCATGAATAAGAATAGGCAATACGCTATCGTAATTGCTGTTGTATACCAAATCGGCTTTGGCGCGCGCAAACCCTTCAACTACTGGGTTTACTGCCTCTAAGTGCGATGGATTGGGTACTAACTTTAAGTGTACGGTTTTGTTGCTTGGCGTAGTAACCATTGATGAGTAACCCAAGTGATATTTCACATCACCGTCGCCCATAGTGGCATCAGGTATCATGTTGCCTTCAAACTCGCCAAATATTTGCTCATAGGTTTTGCACATGATGTTTGTCAGCACATCCAATCGGCCACGGTGCGCCATACCTATTACTACTTCTTCAACGCCTAAGTCGGCACCTCTATTTATTATGGCATCTAGGGCAGGTATGGTGCTTTCGCCACCTTCCAAGCTAAAACGCTTCTGGCCCACGTATTTGGTACCCAAAAACTTTTCGAAAACCACAGTTTCGGTAATTTTTTGAAGCACGCGTTTCTTTTGCTCTATTGGCAAATCGATGTTGTAGGCGCGTTTTTCAAACTCGTCCCTTACAAAATCGTGCAGGTCTTTGTTAGTTATATAGGCATACTCAACGCCAATGGAACGGCAGTAAATGCGCTGTAACTTGTCTATTATTTCTTGCAGCGTTCCATTTTCAAGCCCAATCTCTTTGCCTGCCAAAAATTTGGTGGCAAGGTCTTCTTTGCTAAGACCGAAGTTCTCAATTTCCAAACGTGCGTTCCAATCGCGCCTTGGGCGGATGGGATTGGTTTTAGATAACAAGTGACCTTTGCCGCGGTATGCCTTGATCAAACTAAAAACTTGCAGTTCCTTAGGCGATACGGAGGTAGAAGATCCGTTTTCGCTATAGTAAGAAAATGCTAGGTCAAACCCTTCAAAAAACTTCTGCATATCAACATCAACCGAGGCCGGGTTGGCCTTATAGTCCTGGTATTTGTTTTCGAGGTAGGCAGGGTGTGCGTTAAAGATAAACGAGTCAGCTCCCATGGGCTATGATTCCAGATTTTAAGTTCCTGCAAATATCGCAGTTTTTAAACTAAAAATAACAACTCGCTTTACGGATAATAGTTCAGATAGTTAGCTAATTTTCAATTATACTGGACACTTGATTAGTTGAAGTAGGAATATGAACCTAAATGCCTTATTCGAAATGCATTGCATTGCCCTTAACCATTACATATCAATGAGTATAGCAAAGGTCAAATAGTAAATTTTAATGGTTTTGTGACTAACTTTCGGGCAAAACAATACCGTGAGCCTCAGCCCTGAAATTGACAATTGGTTAGTAAAAATCCAAAATTCGCCACAACCCCCTACCGAAATATTGGCCTACTACTTTGGGCTTTTTGAAGCTAAAGGCTTCTATGTGCTATACTTGATTGGCTCATTTGAATTTGATGCCGATGACGATGACTGGAAATACGAAATCGGCTACGAACCCACACCAAAATACCTTCACCTACAAGGCCCCGATTGGAAAGGATTAAAACCCTCAGCCGTACTCGAAAAAGTACTAGCTCACCTCAAACAAAGCGCCCAACTAAGCACAGGTGTTTTTACCAAAGCTGAAGCTATTGCTGTAGGCTTTGATGACGGAGATTTGGTGATAGTCAGGTAAGCCTCTCGAATTATTTACTCCCAGAAGGATCTTCTAAAAGCTTCCTACTCAAAAGGATTGCTAAATCGCGGGTCTGTTACAAACTCATCGTCACTCAGGGTAAGCAAGAATGCAATCAAATCTGCCTTTTCTTGTGCAGTGAGTTGCACGCCCCCTTGGGAAGCGTACTCCATACCACCCGCATCAATATTTGGCGAGGCGGCCTTTACACCGGTACTGTAATGGTCAATAACCTCTTCGAGTGTGGCAAAACGGCCATCGTGCATATAGGGTGCCGTAAATCTCAAGTTGCGCAACGATGGTACTTTAAACTTACCGTAATCGTTGATATTTCCCGTAAACTCACCCAAGCCATAATCAGCAAATCCTTGAGGGGTAGCCGGCGCATCCAAACCATTGTTCCTAAATTGGCGGATGGCGTTTATCTCTTGAAACACCTGGTTGGCGCTTCCATCACCATGACAGTGAAAACAGTCGGCACCCAATTGGTCGTTAAACAAAATAAATCCGCGCTCTTCTGCAGCGGTAAGCTCGTCAGTTCCTCTTACTGCTTTATCAAATTTACTGTTCCCCGAAACTAAGCTAAGCAAAAACTGCTCAAGTGCTTTTGCTGCATATTCCTTGGTTAAATCGTCGGGCTCAACGCCAAAGGCTTCGTAAAACCTTTTCGGATAATCGGGATGGGCTTGCAGTTTAGCTATGTTGTTAGGCCAAGTCTCGTGCATTTCAATGGGGTCTTCTACTGGCATTAAAGCCAGCTCGGCTAAATTGGCTGCACGGCCATCCCAAAAAAACTTGCTGCCGTACATCATATTAAAAAGGGGCATCGATTGGCGTCTTCCGGCAATGCCGTCAATTCCGATACTGAACGTACGGGTATCGGTGAATGCATTTTCCTGTTTATGGCATCCAGCGCAAGCTAGGGTACTATCGCCACTCAATATGGGGTCGTAAAACAACATGCGTCCCAACAGCACGCCTTCCTCAGTAAGCGGGTTATTGTTGGCTGTATAAGTTGGCTGCGGAAAATTGCGGGGCACTGTCGGTCCAGTATATGGAGAGGGGTCGTATACCCAGCCCAAGTGGTTCGGGTCTTTCTTCTTATCCTCCTCGTCCTTCTTACAACCAGCAAACGAAATTGCCAGTAACGACGATAGGAGTATTACTGATATGAAAGTAGTTTTCATTGGTTATATCCTTTTTGGGGGAACACAAATGGAAAGAGAGACTCGGCCTTATTCTTTCAACATTATTGCTTTCCCTAAATCATAAAAGCCATTACATTTAATACATTACCCAACCCTTCAAGTTCACTAAAATAATCATTATGGTGCATAATCGGGGTTGGTAATAAAATCATTATCAGTAAGCGAATACAAAAACTCCAACAAGTCACTTTTCTCTTGGCTTGTTAGCATCAAAGGTTTTATGCGCGGGTCTTTGTTCAGGTTTGCCGCACCCCCGTTGTTATAGTGCTCCACCACTTCGGGCAACGTGGCAATACTTCCATCGTGCATGTAGGGTGCTGTAAGGGCAATGTTGCGCAAACTGGGCACCTTAAATTTATCTCGGTCTTCGGGTAAGGTAGTTACCCGCATCCTACCCGAATCGGGATATTGCACATACAGGCCATTGTTTCGAAAAGAGTAGTCGGTAAAATTGAAACCGCTATGGCACCCGCTGCAACTCAATCGTTCGCTATTAAACAGGGCTAAACCTCGCTTTGCCGACTCATTCAATGCACTGCTATTGCCGTTGTTGTACTTATCGTAGGTGCTGTTGCCCGACACTAAAATGCGCTCATAGGCACCTATAGCACGGGTAAGCACAAAGGCATCAAAATCGCGGTTGTAGGCTATTTGTGCCATCTTCTGGTAAACAGGGTTTTGCGCCAATCGTTGCACAGCAAATGGAAACTCATGGTCCATTTCATTCACATCTTGCACCGGCGCTAAAACTTGCAACTCCAAGGTTGGCACACCGCCATCGAAAAAGAAATAAGGATGGTAACCCAAATTGAACAAAGGCGGACTGTTGCGCATGCCCTTTCGGCCCTCTATGCCGCTGCTAATGTTCACCACATCGCTAAACGCATGACTCTGCAAGTGACACGAACCACAAGAAACCGAGCTATCCCTGCTCAATGCTTTATCGAAGAACAACATTTTGCCCAACTCAATCCTTACTTCCGTTAACTGGTTATCGGCAGGTATGCTCATAGGAGGAAAACCAGCCGGCAATACAAGATTGTACGGGCTATCTAGCTGCTCCGAATCGTCAGGTTTACAGCTCGATGCCAATAACACCAAAAATAACCCAACACAAAACAATAATTTGCCGTTTAGCATGGTACCCAAAGGTTAGGGTGTTGATAGTGTAAATGCCTTCACAAAGTTCTGGGTAAATTTATCGGCCAGCGGAAAATTGCCAGTAGTATGCGTAGTTGCATCTTGCAATCTATTTATATCTTCTGGGCCGTAAAATACCTTATTCAAATCAAGGTCTAGATTGTAAGTGTAGTTATCCCCTTCGGCAACTGTAAATGCAGTACTAGCATTGCCCAGCTCTGCCTTGGCATATAGGAGGTTGGTACCAGTGTGATAGTTAAAGAAACGAGATGAGCTTACCGGGCCAGCAGTGTTTTGTATGGTATCATAATACCCTTCTAACATCACAAACCTATAGCCGGTGTTCCAAGTCCAGAAAGTGCCCGCCGATAGGCTCAATGGGTTACTGTTATCAAATTGGGCAGGGTCGTTTGCGTTCTGAGTGCTATCCAAGCCTACCCAAAACGATATGCCTGTGTAGTTTCCGGCTGGTACTTCCACTTGAAACGTCATAGGCTCCCCTGCTGCAACTCGTTCCATATCCAGCAAATCCAGATCCAGAATCTTGATATCGCCGCTTGCACTGGTCAATACTACATTCGACACATAAAACTTAAGAGTAACCGGTTTTATTCGGTAATTTTCTTGGTCAAGATACTCTTGGTTGAGCACCAGTGCTTCGTCTCCGATTACGGGATGCACCGCTAAAGTAAAAGTGCTAGCACCCAAATTAGGATCCTTTTCGCAAGACGACATAATAGCTACCAAAACAAAGGCAGATACCATTAACCATACATTTTTCATGACGAGGTGGTTTTATTATATAAACAGTGCTATCATCTAATTGGTTGCATGAGCTAGTCTAAATCCGCGGGGCGATATGGTGATATCCCCCCGCGAACCTGACCGAAACAAACTACATCTACTCTACCGAAAAAGAACTTTTAATATTTGTTGAAAAGCGACCAGCTAAATCAGCGTTGCCTGATATACTATGCCCCCCTTCGTCGACACCACCAAGGTCAATATTGGTAAGCAACGTTGATGCATCCATATTTACTTTTACCGCGGCATCTTTACTGTCGCCTACTTCCAAATCCAAATCGAGCACTACTGGCATTAAATATGCATCGGTGCCCAAATGGTAGAAGTATGGAAAATCGAGCGTGCCGTTTTTGGTAGCAGTTGTATCTACCAAACCTTCCATACGGAAGAAAATGTAGCCACTGTTCCAGCTCCAGTGCATACTTGGCGTTTGCGGGGCTAGTGGGTTCGCTGCGTCATAAGTACTCGGGTCGGCATGGTTAGTTACCGAATCGACACCGACGTTAAACTTAATTTGGTGGTAATGGCCAGCGGGCACATTACTCAACTGAAGTTTATTTTCGGTTCCGCTTTTCACT
Source organism: uncultured bacterium (assembly GCA_903861055.1). GTDB lineage: Bacteria > Bacteroidota > Bacteroidia > Chitinophagales > CAIOSU01 > CAIOSU01. The sequence continues at coordinate 1,831 of CAIOSU010000341.1, read as the reverse complement.
AACAAATATTGGCCAGTAAAAGGCACCTCTGCCCCATCGTGGTCAACAAGTACTAGGTCGCTGATGTAATATTGGCTTAGAGCAATTGTAAAGTCGCGTCCATTCGAATTTTGGTGCACGTCGCTGTGATTGATTGCACAACAAGCGTATTTATTGCTAAAACTAACTTGCACCGCGCCAGGGCCCTCTTGGTCATCTTCTTTATCGCAACTTGTTGCTGAAAACAGAACGGCTACCAAAAGCATAAGTGGTGCAATTTTACTCAAATAGGTATTCATGTGGCTTGTTTTAATTGTTTGGAGTAATGTTGATGAAACTTAACTGATTTTTTTTGACAAAAGGATGGCTCGCTATTCAAAAAATAGCTCACAAGTGCCGCCCAAGGCACCTGCACAATGGTTTGTGAGGTGCCTTGGTAGCAAATTAAAAACAGATAAGACCTAGATTACTCAACCGTAAATGCGGTGGCAATGTTGGCTTTCAATTTGTTGGCCAATGGCATGTTATCCATAGTATGGGTAACAATATCCGCTCCACCTAAATCAATATTGGTGAAAAGATCTTCGGTGTTCATGGTTATGTTCAACCCTGGGTGAGAACCTTCCGATATTTCTAGGTCAATGTCAAGCTCAACGCTTGCCAATTTCGAGTCGGTACCCAAGTGCATTTCCCATTCCCCATCAACAGTACCATTTTTAGCAGCCGAAGTATCCACCAAACCCTCTATGCGATAGAAAATGTAGCCGCTGTTCCAGCTCCAGTGCATGCTTGGAGTTGTTGGTGCCAAAGGCGAGGCAGAAGCATAAGTGCTTGGGTCGGAATGGTTGGTAACCGAATCGATACCCACATCAAAACGGATATGGTGGTAGTGGCCAGCAGCAATACCTTCCAGCTCAAGCTCGTTGTTCTCTCCGGTTTTTGCAAGCAAGTATTGACCGGTAAATGGCACTTCGGCACCATCATGGTCTACCAATCTTACATTAGAGATGTAATAGTTGTTGGTAGCAATTTTAAAATCGCGACCATTGGTGCCAGTGTATGTAGCGGTGCTTGTTTGCGCCGCACCATCATACTTATTGGTAAAGTACACGTGCACGTGGCCAGTGCCATCGTGGTCATGGTCTTTTGAGCAGCCAGTGGTTGATACCGCTGCAAAAATTGCCAAAAGTATGAAGGCGAAATGTTTAAAGTTTAAAGCTTTCATGTTATTTATTTTTTGATGTCTTTCGACTTTTTAGTTAATGATTTAGTATTAAATGCGTATTTCAATCCTATTTGAAAACCACCAGCATTTTCAAATTGTTCATTTTTAATAATTTTCTGTGACAGCGGGTGGCGCCAAAGCATATTCAATCCCCAATTGCCTTTGTACAAATCCATACCTAGGGTGCTAAACAAATAGAGCCCACCAGTTGGCATTTCTGTTTCGGCATTCGGGTCATTATTATCTCCGGCATGCTCAAGCCAAAAACCAGCGCTAGGTGCAATAGCTATTCGCTTAAACTCTTTAAACCAGAAGCCTCGCAAATCGGCATTCAAGCTATTGGCAAAGCGATAGCCATTTTTGTTAGCGGTATTTATCTTGTAACTCACCATTGAGGTTAAACCCCAATTTTTGGCGCGAAACAAATAGTTGGCCGTGGTTAAAAAATCAAGGCTACCGCTACCGTTCTGCAAATCGGGCCGCAACTGGCCATCGTAACCAATTGAATTGAACGAACCAGTAGGCAGCTTAACACCTGCGCCCAAAACCAAACGCTGCATCAGTTTCTTGGTTTCCATGCGCTTGCCCTCGGTGAGCAGCTGATACTGCACCAGCAAAACAGCATCG
>CAIOSU010000340.1 GCA_903861055.1 uncultured bacterium | reverse complement strand
TATTATTGCCGCGCTTTTCAGTAAAAAATAGAATTGTCATAAAAATGTAAAATGCAATTATGTGGCAAAAACGGTTAAACAAAATTAAAACATCCATGTTAATCCAATATCAAAGCAAAAACAAACAACAATTTAAGTCGGATTAACATTCAAAAAACCAAAAAACCAAAAAAAAATGAAACGATTATTTTCACTCACTATGCTACTTATCTGCATGGCAACTGCCCCCCTACTGGCGCAAGTTGCCAATGTCCAGGTAATACACAACGCAGCCGACCCCGCAGCTGCAAGCGTCGACGTTTATGTTGGCGGTAACCTAGCCTTGGCATCTTTTGATTTTAGAGATGCTACTCCATTTATTCAACTGCCTTCAGGTTTACCACTGCCAATAGAAATACGCCCAGCTGGAGGCGCTACTGCGGTATACACCACTACGGTAGGTCCTTTAGCTTCAGGTCAAAGCTATGTATTGATAGCGAATGGGGTAATTAACCCAGCTAACTTTGACACCAACCCTAATGGCATTAATATCAGTTTCGATTTATTTGCGAATGGCGGACGAGCTACTGGTCAAAACACCGCTGCAAACGTTGATTTGCAAGTATTTCACGGAGCTACTGATGCACCGTTTGTAGATGTGGTGGCCCGTGGCGTTGGTACCCTAATCGACAATTTGGGCTATACCGATTTTCAAGGTTATGCTACCGTGCCTGCTGGCAGCTACATTTTAGATGTGTATGATAGTAGCCAAACCACTTTGGTGGCCAGCTACCTAGCCGACCTATCCGGTTTAGGCGGTGGTGCAGCTACCGTGTTAGCATCAGGTTTCCTAGATGGCTCACAAGGCCCTGCCTTTGGTTTATATGTAGCTTTGGGCGGATCAACCACAACTGGCCAAATGTTACAACTGCCATTGTATGCGCCAAAAGCAAAACTTCAAGTAATACACAATGCTGCCGACCCAGCCGCCGCCAGCGTTGATGTTTATGTAAACGGAACCTTGGCCATCCCTGGCTTCGATTTCCGCGATGCAACTCCGTTTATTGAACTACCTGCTGGTACTCCAATTGAAATTGAGATTACCCCTGCTGGAAGCAGCACAGTAGTGTATAACCTAAATTTAGACTCTTTGGAGCAAAACATCAACTACATTGCTATTGCGAATGGTGTGCTAACCCCAGCAAACTTTACCGCTAACCCTGATGCAGTAAGTATCGGTTTCGATTTAAACATCAGAAATTTATCTCGCATTACTGGCCAAAATGGTTCAAGCGATGTAGACTTGTTGGTATTCCATGGTGCTACAGATGCCCCAACTGTTGACGTAGTTGCGCGTGGCGTAGGAACTTTGTTTGATGACTTGTTCTACACCGATTTCCAAGGTTATCTAAACGTACCAGCTGGTAACTATATTTTGGATGTGTACAACAGCGACCAAACTGTATTGGTAGCCAGCTATACTGCCGACCTAACTGGTTTGGGTGGTGGTGCCGCCACCGTATTTGCTTCAGGCTTTTTGGATGACAGCCAAGGCCCAGGCTTTGGTTTGTTTGTAGCATTGGGTGGTGCCACTACTATTGGCCAAGCGCTCGAATTACCATTGTACCAACAAGTGGCAAGTGGTACCGCCAAGTTGCAAGTAATACACAATGCTGCCGACCCGAATGCAGCAAGTGTTGACGTATATGTGAATGGTGCATTGACTTTGGATAACTTTGATTACTTAGATGTATCATCCTTCTTGACTGTACCTTCTGGTTTGCCAATTGAAATTGAAATAACCCCAGCAACCAGCGCAACAGTAGTATATACGCTCAACCTAGATTCGTTGGAAGTAAACAAAAACTACGTAGCCTTTGCTAATGGTGTTTTGACCCCGGCCAACTTTACCGCAAACCCCGATGCCGTAAATATTGCTTTTGACCTATATCCATACGACCAAGCTCTTACAGCTGGTGCAGGTGGAACAGGAACAGCCGATATTTTGATTTTCCATGGCTCAACCGATGCCCCAACAGTTGACATTACTGCCCGCGGCGTAGGAACTTTGGCCAACGATTTAAGCTACACTGACTACAATGCATCAGGATACCTAAATGTACCAGCATCGGAGTACATTATTGATGTATTGAATGGTGCTGGAACTACCCGCC
>CAIOSU010000339.1 GCA_903861055.1 uncultured bacterium | reverse complement strand
TGATTAACCAATAACTGATTAACCAATTAACCAATTCTGCTAAATCTTACTAAGCAGTCCGCTACGTTGTGTAAGGTTCTGTAGTTTTCTTACGCCTTGTACTTTAAGCTGTCGAACGCGCTCTTTACCCAAGCCCATACTTTCAGCTATTTCCTCAAACTTCATGGGTGTTTGCCCGTCCAAGCCAAAGTGCATTTTAATCACAGTTGCTTCACGAACATTCAGCCTATCAAGGCAGCGCGCAAGCTCCAACGAAACCGATTCTTGCATCAAGCAATTGTCGGGAGCTTCCTCTGCTTCGTTCTTTAGCCTATCCAAAAGCGACACGTCATCTTCGTTGCCGCCTATGGGCCTATCAATAGAAACCGAACCTTGTGATTGAAACAATACTTTATTTACTTCTGCCGGTGTAAGATCAAGCTCTAGGGCCAACTCCTCGGCCGAAGGCTCGCGGCCAAACATCTGCTCCAAGCGGCTAAAAGTGCTGTGCATTTTTTGAATCTGGACCAATTGATTGCTTGGCATCCTGATAATACGCGCATTTTCGTTTAGCGACTTGAGTATGCACTGCCTTATCCAGAACACGGCATAGCTTATAAACTTATAGCCCTTGCTCTCATCAAAACGGCGTGCGGCTTTCATAAGACCAATATTACCTTCGCTTATCAAATCCTCAAGGTGCATGCCGAAGCCTTCGTATTGTTTGGCCACCGATATTACAAACCTTAGGTTCGCCCGCACTAAAGTATCTAGCGATTGTATGTCTCCCATGCGGATGCGCTTAGCCAACATACCCTCTTCGTCAGACGAAATAGCTGATTGTTTAGCCACCTCCTTGAAATATTTTTCAAGTGCTAGCGAATCGCGGGTGGTAAATCTTTGGTTTATTCTCAACTGCCTCATATCCTTATTCCTCAAAATTTAGAACCCAGTTCACACGGTTGTTACATGGGTGGCAAGCTGTTCCATTGGTTTCCGATGCGGACATGCGGATGCTTTTACCTGATGGTTAGGCTGCCAAAATTGTTTACGTTAAATGGTTGGGTTGCAATGCGCCTAAGGGCGGGGTAGCCAAGCAAAGCGCTCGGGGTGAGCCTTTGGGTTAAGTTTGGCTATTTCGTAAACCTTCGTTTCAAGAAAGGCGAACATCTGCTTACGCGATGGCTCGGTATCGTCCATGGCCTCCCAGTTGCTAAAACTTTCCGGAATAACCCATAGGTCGGTAAGGCTTACGTCTTTCACCTCGCTAATGCGCAAATGCTCTTGTAATGCTTTGGAAATTGTTTGGCGAATCCACCAGATAGCATAGGTGCGAAAACTTACGCCCTTGCTCTCATCAAACCTATTGGCAGCTTTAATGAAACCAATATTGCCTGTGTAGGTAAGTTCTTGAAACGTAAGACCTTGATTTTGATATTTTCGTGCCACGGTTTTCACCAAACTAAGGTGTGTATCAACCAAGGTATTCAGTGCGGTAAGGTCTCCACAACGAGCCGCCGAAGCTAGGCCTAGTGTATCTTTTTCGCTTATGGCATGGTTAGCCGTGTATTCGTTTAGGTAAGTACGTACCGTTTTTGACCGGCGCTCGCGCAAACCGTTTTCTTTCTTCTCAACTCTCATCCCGTCTAATGTTAATCGTTTAACACTCTTTCACTCTTCACACCCTCTTTTACGGCAATACTCAAATAAAGGTTACAGCTGTTTTTTAAAATTGTCTTAAAACAATTAAACAGCACTGATAATCAGCAGCTAAAACAAGAATACACTACAACAAACCGTCAATTGCCTTGGCCAGCTTATGGTCTCTATCAGTAATGGTATTTCCAGCATCGTGGGTAGATAGATAAATATCCAAGGTGTTGTAAGTGTTGGTCCAGGTTGGATGGTGGTTATGCTTTTCGGCCAATAGTGCTACCCGTGTCATAAAGGCAAATGCCTCCGAAAAATCACTAAACTTGAAGGTGCGGTGCAATTGATTGTTTTTCTCTATCCACATATGCCAGCTTACATTTTTTTCTCAAGATAGCTAACCGCCGCCACAAGTACTGCAGAAGTTCGGTAGTTAATGCTTCCGTTTTTCAATATTATCACTTCAACTGCACTGGTACCAACAATACACCCGACACCTGCGCTATCAGAGAGGCTACAAATCGAAACCAGATACCCGAACTAGAACACAATTTCATATCTTAGAAAACTATTGGGCTTTGCGGAGCGTTATAGTATAATGGCTAAAAAAGGATTATTTTTGCTAGCTAACAACAATTTTGGCTAACCTTATTTCATGGCACTTTCGATTCATAAAGAAGGATATAAAATAATACTGGTGACCTTTTTGGTGCTGGCGGCTTTTAATTTGGCCTTCCACTACTCCAATTTGTTGCCGTACAATGGGCTGTATTTGCTCTCGGGCATTTCATTAGCATTTTTTCTATTTGTAGCATACTTTTTTCGTAAGCCGCGCAGGGCTATGATTACCGATGCGCAGTGCATAGTAGCCCCTTGCGATGGGAAAATTGTAACTATTGAAGAAACCCACGAGGTAGAATACTTCAACGAAAAGCGTCTTTTGGTTTCCATATTTATGTCGCCCAGCAATGTGCACATCAACTGGAACCCAATAAGCGGTGTAGTGAAATATGTAAAATACCATCCTGGAAAATACTTGGTAGCTTACAACCCGAAATCGTCGACCCATAACGAGCGTAACACACTAGTAATAGAAGACGATGGCGTAGAAGTATTGGTAAGGCAAGTTGCAGGTGTATTGGCGCGCCGCATTGTGCATTATGTTGAAGAAGGCCAGCAAGTAATACAAGGTGCCGAGTTCGGGTTCATTAAATTTGGATCAAGAATTGATTTGTACTTGCCATTGGATGCCAAAATAGAAATAAACCTAAAAGAAAAAGTACGCGGCGGAAAAACCATTATTGCCCGTATGCCAGAACAATAAAAAGGTGTATCTTTAAATTGTAGTTATCAAAATAATAAACGTAGTATACCATGAAAAAATTTATCGCCCTTAGCACTTTCATGTTAGGAATCGTATGTTTTGCGCAAGCCCAAAGCTCTGTACCAGCAACAAACGCAACTAAAAAAGCCTCACAAGTAAGTGAGGCCCCAAGGCCTACCACCACCTCTCCTGCCCCATCAACCAGCATAAGCCAAGGTGGAAACGGGAGAACTGAAAATACCCAGTTACAACCAAGTGGTGTAGCCCCTTCAACCACTGCTGCCCCATCGCGTGGCAATGTAATTAACCCCGACAACCGTGTAAACGTTGGCACTACTGCCCCGGTAATATCTACTACCCCAGTAGTAAAGCCTTCAAATACGGTAGCACCAAAGCAATAATTCGACAAAATCGATACAACATAATAGGCTGTCCCGTTAATTTGGGATAGCCTATTCTATTTATGCGCTATGCCAATATTGCAAACTCACTTTTCAGTAAAAAGTACCCTTAAGTGGCTGGCATTTGTCGGTTGCTTTATGGTGGCAGTTGCAAGCTTGGCGCAAAACACACCCAAACAAAGTAAGTTTAAACAATACTTCAGCGCTTCGGGCAATCCCTACAAAGTGCGGCTAATACCAGTGCCACTTATCAATTACAGCCCCGAAACCCGCTGGGGTTTTGGCCTTGGCACCCAAATGCTTTTCCGAACCCGCAGTACCGATAGCACTGGCAACCTCTCCAACGTAGGATTTGTGTTTGTGTTTACCCTCAACAAGCAGTTCATTGTAAATCCAAATTGGGATATTTTTTGGCGAAAAGGGCAGATAAGAATAACGGGCGCCTTGCTGTGGCAACGCTATCCCGATTCTTTTTTTGGATTGGGTAACGAAACCAATAGTAGCGACGGGGAGCGCTTTTCATCAGATTACCTATTAGCCCGAAACCGCTTCACAAGGCAAATAGCACCTCATTTTCAGTTGGGAGCCCAATATAGGTTTGAGCATATGTACGGCATGAAAACCAATGCAGGTGGTATTTTCGATACCAGAGATATACCAGGCGAAAATGGATACACAGCATCTGGCTTGGGAGTAGCCATGATATATGATACCAGAGATCATAACCTATATCCATTTAAAGGTTGGTACATGATATTGAGCCACCACACTTACTCTCGCTTTTTGGGTGGCAATACCGATTTAACGAGCCTAAGATTAGACCTAAGAAAGTACTTTAACCCAGGCAAAGGCAGCCACATACTAGCCTTGCAAGCAGTGGCACAGGTAAATAGCAACCTGCCCCCATTTAAAATGATGGCTACGTTTGGGGGCAATGAGTTAATGCGTGGCTACTTTTTTGGTCGTAACCGAGACCAACACATGTATGCCCTTACCGCCGAATATCGTTTTCCTATTTTTTGGAGATTTATTGGAGTGGCTTTTGCCAGCGCGGGCAATACCGCAGGGCCTTATAGCTCACCTGGGTTTAATAACTTAAAATTTGCGGGCGGTGGCGGTTTACGTTTCACAATTGACGCCAAAGAGCGAATTAACGTGCGCTTTGATGCAGGTTTTGGCACTGATGGTTCGCGAGGATTTTATTTAGCCATCGGCGAGGCCTTTTAACTGAATTCAAAATTTCGGATAACTTGACATTCAATTTTTAACTTGGAATTTTTAATTTTCAATTAACCCGATACTTGCCGCTATCCCAACCTTCTATAAAATTTACCAAAACCACCTTAAACACCTCAAGTGCCTCAGGTTTTAAGTTCTCAAGTGTGTCAAGGCGCGTATGGTAGCAAGGGTCAAACTGGCTCGAATCGATACCGATTATAGAAATAGTTGGCAAATTGTGTATACCAAAAGCACTTCCATCGGTAGCACCCACGCTAAGGTTAATATGCTTTACAGGAACATTACAATCAACAAACGCTTGAATGACTGCAGCAACTAAACGGCTATCATATTTTACCTGTGTATTCAGCTCTCGTTTAATGATGCTCAAGTGCTCGGTGTCTTTTATCGTGTCAATATTTACCAATAGTGCATTCTCGTTAAGCAATTGCTCTTTATTGCGCACTGCATAAGCATTTGAGCCACGCAATCCGCACTCTTCGCTACCAAAACTAACCAAACGCAACCGAGTGTGCTGCAATCGGCTTTTGCCTGGTTCATTTTTATCAGCAAATACCTTGGCCATTTCAACGGCTACAGCCACACCTGTAAGGTTATCCATAGCGCCGTCAACAACTTTTTTGCCG
>CAIOSU010000338.1 GCA_903861055.1 uncultured bacterium | reverse complement strand
GTGACGGAGTATTAAGCATTGGCTTGATAAGTCTCACAAGATATAGAAACCCTCAGCATTGATTTATTGCTTGTAATAGGAACAAATAATTCACACAATCCGTTACTTAATGGTGTTTAACAAAGTGGTAACGATATTTTGATACTTGACAGCCAAATCTTGGTCTAAAAAGTTACCTTTTTTAAAACGGATTCTGTATTTTAGTTAAAACCTTTAATGAAATGGCAAATTACCAAACCAGAGAGGATGTTTTAGTTGACGAACTGATTGACCGCGTAGAAAAGTTGGTTGATGAGAAGTTTTTGGTAGTGTACAATGATGATGTAAATACCTTTGACCACGTTATCGAGTCGTTGGTTGATGTTTGCGACCATAGCGAAGAGCAGGCGGAACAATGTGCCATGATGGTGCACTTTAAAGGTCGTGCATCGGTACGCCAAGGGCCTTTTAACAAACTACACCCTATGAAAACCGCATTGACCGATAGAGGTATCAACGCAGTTATCGAATAATGATTATTCGCTTTTTAGCACCATATAAGCAAGGCCTTGACATCTGTCAGGGCCTTTTTTTGTTTCAAAAAATTCATTATATTACAACAACAAAACCCGCAAACGTATGAACCCGCAACCTACAACCGCACTACCCGAGATAAATAAAATGTGGAATTACAGCGACCCAGCTGGCACGGAACTGAAATTTAGAGAGCTGCTACCCGCAGCCACTGAGCAAGGAGATGTATCGTATCAAGGAGAGTTGCTTACCCAAATAGCCCGCACCTATAGCCTTCGAAAGATGTTTGACAAGGCCCACGAAACCTTAAACCAAGTGGAGCAAATGCCACTGGAACAGTACCCATTGATAGCAGTGCGGTATTTGTTGGAGCGTGGCCGGGCCTATAATAGCGCTAGCGAAAAGTTTCGCGCCCGCGAATTATTCCTAAAGGCTTGGGATATGGCTAAGCTGGAGCAACTGGATTATTATGCTGTTGATGCGGCGCATATGTTGGCTATAGCCGAGCACAACCCTACCGTGCAACTACAATGGAACGAGGCCGCTATTCGCTATGCCGAAACGGCTGAAGATCCCGCAGCTATGCAGTGGCTAGGTAGCCTGTATAACAACACGGGCTGGAGCCACCACGACCAAGGTAACTTTGAAAAGGCCTTAAAAGTGTTCGAGAAAGCGTTGGTTTTCCGTACCGTGCACAACCACCCTATCAATACCATATTGATAGCTAAATGGTGCGTAGCTCGCGCTCAGCGTGCAGTGGGTAATATTGACGAGGCCTTGCGCTTGCAACAAAACCTAAAAGCCGAATACGAAAAGCGCGAAATGAACAGCGATGGCTATGTATTTGAGGAATTGGCCTTATTGTATGACTTAAAGGGCGATAAAGCCGCTGCAACCGCTGCAGCTAAAACCGCTTACAATCTGCTATCAAACGATAACTACTTTAAAGAAAACGAAACGGCTAGGTTTGATAAGTTGAAAGTGCTGGCTGGGGTATGATAACGAAGAAACTTAAAAGTTGAAAGTTTTTAAACAACTTCTAAGGAGTTACATTTTGTTCTTGAGGGTTGTTTAATTTTTCTTTAGACCACTCATTATTTGCTATACTTTCCTCAAAAACCCCAGCGTAGCCTCCATATCCTTGTACAATTCTCTGTCCTGGTCATTGAAGGTAACTATAGCACGGTAATCGGTGCGCAGCTTTTCGATGCGGGGGCTGCTGGTAAGTGGCTTGCGGAAATCGAGGGCCTGCATGGCAGTGAGTAGTTCAATGGCGAGGATGCGCTCTAGGTTTTCAGCTACGTGTAGGGCTTGTACGGCAGCGTTGGCGCCCATACTCACGTGGTCTTCTTGTCCCGCACTACTGGGTATGCTATCCACCGAAGCTGGGCTGCACAATTGCTTGTTGCGGCTTACCAACGATGCAGCGGTATACTGCGGTATCATTAACCCAGAGTTTAAACCTTCCGAAGCAGCCAAATAGCGCGGTAAATCGCGGTGCCCAGTAATAAGCTGATAAGTGCGCCTTTCGGATATGGAGCCGTATTCTGACAGTGCCAATTTCAAATAATCCAACGCCAACGCCAATGGCTGACCGTGGAAATTGCCGCCCGACAGTATCTCATCCTCTTCAGGGAAGATCAATGGATTGTCGGTAACAGAGTTTATTTCTGTTTCGAATATTTGGGTAACGTGTTGCACCACATCCCAACTAGCGCCATGCACCTGCGGTATGCAGCGGAAGGAGTAGGGGTCTTGCACATAAGGCTTTTTGGCATCGGCAATGGCACTGCCCGCCCGCCATTCGCAAATGTTTTGTGCCACGGTAATTTGTCCGCTAAACGGGCGCACTTGGTGTACTAAAGCATTGAAAGGCTCGGTTTTGGCATCAAAAGCTTCCAATGCAACGGCACCTATCATATCGGCCTGCTCGGCCAAACGGTGCGCCAATAGAAGGGTATGTACACCATAGGCCGTCATAAACTGGGTACCGTTTAACAATGCCAAGCCTTCTTTGGCCTTTAGCGTTAGCGGCTCCAAACCTTCGGCTTGCAATGCTTGCAATGATGGGACGGTTTCGCCTTTATAATACACTTCGCCTTTCCCGATAAGGGTAAGGCTCATGTGCGCCAGCGGGGCTAAATCGCCAGAGGCACCTAATGAACCGTGCTCGTAAATTATGGGGATGATGTTGCGGTTGTATAACTCCAGCAAGCGCTGCACTACCGCTACCCGCACTCCCGAATGCCCCAACGCCAAGGCATGCGCCTTAAGCAGTAACATCAGTTTTATAATAGGTTGTGGTACCAAGGCGCCTATGCCACAGGAGTGGCTCAATACTAGATTCTCTTGCAGTTGCTCAATCTGGGTTTTGTCAATCGCCACATCGCAGAGGCTACCAAAACCCGTGTTGATGCCATAGTGAAGGTCGTTAGTATCGTTTAGCTTACGCTCTAAGTATTCACGGCAGTGCGTAATGCGTTTCTGGGCCTCAGTGGCCAGTTCTAATTGGTGCCGACTCGACAACAACGATTTCAGTTGCTGCACACTCAGTGGCCCTGCCCCGATATGGAAAGTGTTGCTCATGCTTGATGCAGCAAGGTAATCAATTGTTCAATCACCAACTCGTTTTGCTCGCCGGTAAGCATGTTTTTCACCGTTATCTTCTCACGTTTCAGCTCTTCTTCGCCCACGAATACCACAAAGTGTACATTTTTGGCATTGGCATATTTCATTTGCTTGGCCATTTTATCGTCACTAGGGAAAAGCTCGGCACTAACGCCCGCTTTACGCAGTTTTTGCAAATAGCCCAAAGCAGCTTTTTCGTATACACCGCCAAAATTGATAAAGAGTGCCATAGTACCCCTATCCACAGCATCCGGAAACAGCTCCAACTCTTCCATTACATCATAAATACGCTCGGCACCAAAGCTCACGCCCACACCCGATACGCCATTAAGGCCAAACATGCCAGTTAGGTTATCATAGCGGCCGCCACCGCCAATGCTGCCCATCTCTACGGCATCCGCCTTTACTTCAAAAATAGTGCCCGTGTAGTAGTTTAGGCCGCGGGCTAAGGTAAGGTCAAACTCAACGTTAGCGCCATAAAGCTTGGCCATATCCAAGTAGTTTAGTACCGTCTCCATTTCGGCAACGCCTTGCAACCCAATTGCTGAGTTTTTGAGGTGTTCTTTTACTTTGGCTAGCTTTTCGCGGTTTTCCATACCCTCCGTTTCAATCAAAAAGTCGAGCACGCTCGGGTTAATGCCACGGGTAATCAGTTCTTTAGTAACACCCTCGGCACCAATTTTATCCAGTTTATCAATGGCTACGGTTAGATGCGTCAATTGGTCGCTCACGCCCGCCATTTCGGCTAAGCCAGCCAATAGTTTGCGGTTGTTGAGTTTAATGGTAACGGCAACACCCAGTTTATCAAACACCTCGTCGTATATCTGTACCAATTCAGCTTCGTTTAACAAGCTGTTGCTGCCCACCACATCCACATCGCATTGGTAAAACTCGCGGTAGCGGCCTTTTTGGGGCCTATCGGCGCGCCACACAGGCTGTATTTGGTAGCGCTTAAACGGGAAGGTAATCTCGTTTTGGTTCATGACCACATAGCGCGCAAACGGAATAGTTAAATCATAACGCAACCCCTTGCTAGCTATAGCAAACGACAGCTTTTTGGCGTCTTTACTCTCGTACACATCGGGCTTTACGTCTTTCAAAAAGTCGCCACTATCCAGCACCTTAAACAGCAGTTGGTCGCCCTCTTCGCCGTATTTTCCAGTCAGGGTTTCCAGGTTTTCCATGGTAGGTGTTTCCAGCGGCTGGTAGCCGTACTTCTCGAACACACTACGGATGGTACCGAATATATAGTTGCGTTTATACACCTCCTTCGGTCCGAAATCGCGGGTGCCTTTGGGTATGGTGGGTTTAATTTTCATGTACGATGTACGATTTACGATGTACGATAGGATTGGAAAGTGGCTATTTTGATAAAATCTTCGCCACCAATGTCATCCACATTTATCTGCGGCTCAAAGATAGTAGGTTTTTATGTGAAGGGGTTTACCCTTAATTTGAAAACAACCCTTACGCCCGATTTGGTTTCCGATGTTCGTCCAGCCAGGCAAATTTGGTATCGATGATGTGTTGTTTCTGCTGGCGGATGTGTTGCAGAAAAAGCTCGGCAATGGGCGAGAACTTTTTCTCTTCCAACCAAACTAATTGCCAGTGCGACAATATTGGAAACCCTTTTGCTGGAATTATCTGTAAGCTGCCATTGTCCAATTCATTCTGCATACCAACCAGTGGCATAATGGAATATCCTAAGTCTGCCAATACCGCTTGTTTCACTGCTTCGTTGCTAGTTAGTTCCATCTTTTTTCTTATCGGCAATTGATGTTGGGCAATAAACTTTTCCATCACCGTTCGTGTGCCAGAACCCATTTCGCGATATATGAGCGGCATGTTTTCGAGCATATGGTTAAACGTATTTTTGGCCTTGTTAGACCCCTCGGTATTGGCAACTACAAACAGCTCATTAGGCATCAGCGGCTCCGAAGATAACTTTAGGTTTTCGGGCAAAACCGAAACCAACGAAAAATCTACGTCATTGGCATAAAGGCTCTCAATAACTTTAGTTTTGTTGGTTACATCCATTAGCAACTCAATGCCTGGGTGCAGTTTCAAAAAATCCGCCAAAAAGTATGGCATCACATACTTTCCGGTCGACACCACCGAAATTTTCAAGCGTCCGCTTAAAAGTCCCTTGTGCGCTTGGGTCTTAAAGTCCATGGCATACACTTCGTTCAAAATTTTCTCGGCCGCTTTAGCTATTTCTTTCCCAAAATCGGTAATAAAAATCTTCCTACCCACCACCTCGGTTAGCGGCACATCAAACTGCCCTTGCAGGTTTTTAAGTTGAATGGAGACTGCTGGCTGGCTAAGATGCAAAGCCTCCGCAGCCTTTGATACGCTTTGCTTTTCGGCAATGGTCATAAATATTTGCAGCTGCCTAATGGTATAATTCATAAATTATCGTTATTGTTTACATAGTAAAGATAAATGTTTAGTTATGATTTTTAGTATCAACTTTGCACCATACTAAAAACACTAAGAGCGGATGAAAAAAATTACGGTAGCGAAAGGAGATGGCATTGGACCAGAAATTATGGATGCTACACTTCGCATTATTTTGGCAGCAGGAGCGCAAATCGAGGTTGAGGAAATTGAAGTAGGCGAAAAAGTATACTTAGCAGGCAATACCGCAGGCATTGCTAAAGAAAGCTGGGAGGTAATAAGGCGCAACAAAGTATTCTTAAAGGCACCAATTACCACTCCACAAGGTGGGGGCTATAAGAGCCTAAACGTTACTACCCGAAAATTCTTAGGTCTGTATAGCAACGTAAGACCATGTGCTAGTTTACACCCTTTTATTAAAACGAAGCATCCTATTATGGATATCGTTATCATCAGGGAAAACGAAGAGGACCTATATGCTGGCATTGAGCACCAGCAAACTGACGAGGTAGTGCAGTGCCTAAAACTGATAAGCCGCCCGGGGTGCGAGAAAATAGTCCGCTATGCTTTTGAATATGCCAAGCAATATGGCCGCAAAAAGGTGACCTGTTTTACCAAAGACAATATTATGAAACAAACCGATGGGCTGTTTCATAAAGTGTTTGACGAGATTGCCGCCGAATACCCTGGAATTGAAAACGAGCATTGGATAATTGATATAGGTGCGGCAAAAATGGCCGATACGCCAGAATTATTTGATGTAATAGTGATGCCGAACCTATATGGCGATGTGCTGTCTGATGTAGCTGCACAAATAACGGGTTCAGTTGGGCTAGCGGGCTCAGCAAATATTGGCGAAGAGTGTGCCATGTTTGAAGCCATCCACGGTTCGGCACCAAGAAGAGCCGGACAAAATTTGGCCAACCCATCAGGGTTGTTGCAAGGTGCCATATTAATGCTAAACCACTTGGGCGAAACCGCAGCAGCAGAGAAGGTGCAAAACGCTTGGCTAAAAACCATTGAAGAGGGTACACACACCTACGACATTTTTAAAGAAGGCACTAGCAAACGTAAGGTTGGCACCAAAGAGTTTGCCGATGCGGTAATAGAAAATTTAGGTCAAACTCCTACCATATTGAGCCCCGTGAACTATGCCCAAGGCGGTGCTCTTGTGTTGCCGAAGTATGTGCGCAGAACCCCAGCTAAAAAAGAGTTGGTGGGAGTAGATGTGTTTATAGACCTTGATAGCAAAAACCCGGATAAGGTTGCCAGTTTGATACAAAAAATAGAAGAAGATTGTGCAGTTACTTTAACCATGATAACCAACCGTGGCATTAAAGTATGGCCTGAAGGGTTTGAAGAAACCTTTTGCACCGACCACTGGCGTTGCCGGTTTAAGCCCGTTGCTGGCTCAAAGATGACCAAAAGCCTGATAGCACAAGTGCTGCTCAGTGCCGATGCCTTGAAAATAGATACAATCAAAACTGAGAATCTATATGAGTTTGACGGCGTTGCCGGCTACTCGCTTGGCCAAGGCCAATAATGATAATACTGGCCTCGTGCACCCAAGCCCTTTGTGTCCGCTCAGGACGAAGGTTTCGTGGCCAGTACCCGCCTTTTCCTAGTACCCGCACCTGCTGCTTAGCCCTTCTGTAGCAGGTGTGGGCTTTTTATTATCTGCTTGTACGGCAACCTAAATATCCAACACTGCACTTCTTAACCGGGCTATTTTTCGTTAACTTTGGACTCTTAAAAGTATAACGATGCTCCGCCTTTGGATAGGGATAATATGGGTAATAATAAGCTACACCGCTGTGGGTCAAAACCCTTATGCTGCCTATTTTCAGCAAGCCTACCAGTTGTATCCTACCGTACCGCGAGGAATGTTGGAAGCGATAAGCTACACCCAAACGCATGTGCGCAACATTATGCCAGACGAAGCAGCTGGCTGTAGTGGCATACCGCAGTATGTGGGCGTAATGGGGTTAATTGAAGATGGGAAAGGAGTGTTTAGGGAAAACATGCGCTGGATTTCTAGCATTTCGGGTATATCATTACACAATCTATCTGCTAGGCCTGACTTGCAAATTCAAGCCTTTGCTTCTGCCTACAACTACGCTTATCACGAAATTGAGTTGTTTAGCAACGAAGGTTCTGATACCTACTTACCCGTTTTAACGGCTCTCAGCGAATTGCCACTTGAGACCTCTGTTGGTGCCGATTATGCCTTGAATAGCTATTTGTACAGCGTGCTTTCCTTCCTAAACAACCCAACCCATGCGGCAACTTATGGTTTTCCGGTGTATCACATCGATTTGCGGCAAGTGTTTGGGGCCAATTACGATGTATTGAGCAGCAGCTACATTACCATGAGCAGCCAAGGTATAACCAATGGGCAAGGGCAACAATACGGAAACAGCCGCATGGCTGCCGAATACCCAAACGCCCTGTGGAACCCCGCTGCCAGTTGCAACTACAGCACCCGCGGTGGTGTGGCTATTTCGGCCGTAACCATACACACCATTCAGGGCAGTTATGCAGGAGCTATTTCTTGGTTTAGGAACTGCAACGCTAATGTTAGTGCACATTATGTGCTGCGCAGCAGCGATGGGCAGGTAACTCAAATGGTACCTGAAGCTAACAAGGCGTGGCACGTGGGAAGCGAAAACCCCTACACTGTGGGCCTTGAGCACGAGGGCTATGTAAATGACCCCAGCTGGTACACACAAGCTATGTACCAAAGCTCGGCCAACTTGGTAAAATATTTATCGGGTAAGTATACCATCAACCCGCTCTCCACTTACAAAGGCGTGGCGCAGGTAGTACTGAACAGCTGCTATCGCATTAAGGGGCACGTGCATTTTCCCAGCCAAACCCACACCGACCCAGGCGCCAACTGGAACTGGCGGCTATACTACAACTTAATAAACGATACCATTGCCACCACTCGAACTACGGCCTGCAGCGGCACCTTTACCGACAATGGCGGCACCAACGGTAACTATATCGACCTTACCAAATACCTCACCATTATTCAGCCAACAGGTGCCGCTTCGGTAACGATTAATTTTACCAGTTTCAGCACCGAAGCTGGTTACGACTCATTGTATATATACGATGGCAATGGCACGGGCGGTACTTTGTTGGGCCGCTATACAGGCACTCAAAACCCAGGCACCGTAACCGCTAATAGCGGGGTAATGAGCTTATTGTTTACTTCCGATTGCAATACCAACAGCTCGGGTTGGGCCGCTACTTACAGTTGCGCAGCTTGCCCTGGCACTTTGGCGGTGGTGGTGGATAGCTTAACGCCCGTAACCTGTAACCCTGGCTATATACGGGTAACAGGTACTGGCGGCACACCGCCCTATACCTACGTTTGGGGCAACGGCACACCCGGACCAGTGCGCACCAATATGCC